>NZ_JBEXGU010000005.1:0-137798 GCF_040607515.1 Streptosporangium sp. NPDC005286
GAGCCTTCCTAGGCTCGGGGCGGGGACAGGGGTACGGGCGCTCAGACGCCGAGGAGTTCGGCGGCGGCCTGCGCGTTGGCGCGGGCGGCGCCGTAGGTGGCCACGTAGGTCACGCCCTCGGGGCGCCAGATGGGCAGGCCCATCTCGACCACCGTGGTGTCGGGGCGGGCGGCCAGCAGCGCGGAGATCACCGACTTGCTGGCCTCGTAGCGATGGGCGTCCTTGACGACGACGATCAGGGAGCGGCCCGAGGCGCGTTCCAGGATGCCCGGCACGTCGGCGGCCTCCGGCTTGACCCGCAACACCTCCGCCCGCGGCAGCAGCGGTGTGAAACCCCACGGCACGTCGCCGACCGCGATGGTCGGCGGGGTGTCCACCTCCACCACCAGCGGGTCGACCGGGGGAGGTGCCGAGCCGGTGAGGCTGACCGCGCGGCGGGCGGCGGTGAGGCCGATCACGTCCCGCTCGGCCTCACCCGTGCGGGGCGTGCCGAACCAGGCGCGCAGGGCGGACACCCGCTCGGCGGCCTCCTCCAGGCGGGTCGCGGGCAGCCGCCCGTCCAGTACGGCGGCGACGATCTCGTCCAGGATCCGGTGGACGTCGTCCTCGGTGGGGATCGGGCCGAGGCAGAGCAGATCGGCTCCGGCGGCGAGGGAGAGTACCGAGCCGCCTGCCAGGCCGTAGGTGTCGGTGACGGCCCGCATGTCGAGGGCGTCGGTGACGATCACACCGTCGTAGCCCAGCTCGCCGCGGAGCAGGCCGGTCAGGGTGGCGGGGGAGAGCGTCGCGGGGAGCCCGCCGGTGACGGCGGGGACACGCACGTGCGCGGTCATGATGGACCTGGTTCCGGCCTCGATCGCGGCGCGGAAGGGCACGAGCTCGCGCTCGCGCAGCAGTTCGGCGGAGGCGTCGACGAGCGGGACCTCCAGGTGGGAGTCCTGCCGGGTCGCGCCGTGGCCTGGGAAGTGCTTGACACAGGCGGCCACGCCCGCCGACTGCAGGCCGTGTACGGCGGCGACGGTGTGCCGGGCGACGAGCGCGGCCTGAGCCCCGAACGAGCGGGTGCCGATCACCGGGTTGTCCTCGGCGGTGTTGACGTCCGCGGACGGGGCCATGTCCAGGTTGACGCCGCACCGGGCCAGGTCGTCGCCGATGGACCGGTAGACCCGCCGGGTGAGCTCGACGTCGTCCACGGCACCGAGGGCGGCGTTGCCGGGATACGGGCTGCCGACGTGGTAGGCGAGCCTGGTGACGTCGCCCCCCTCCTCGTCCAGTGAGATGACCGGGTCGCTTGTCTCACGCAGACGGGAGGTGAGGGCGGACAGCTGCGCGGCGTCGGCGACGTTGAAGCCGAAGAGCGTGACGCCGCCGAGACCGTTCTCCAGCTCCCGCAGGACCCACTCGGGTGCCTCGGTGCCCTGGAACGCGGCGAGCAGAGTGCCGGCCGCGAGACGACGCAGCCCCTGATCGCCGCGATCCGCGATGAGCTCAGACATGGCGGTAGGTGTTCCTTACCTGAGATGTAGGGGAGCGGACATGGAACAGGCAGGGCTGGTACGGCTCGCGCCTTGTGGGTACGAGCCGTACCAGCACCGATGGGGGATCAGCCCTTGACGGCGCCCGCGACGAGTCCGGAGACCATCCGCCGCTGCACCAGGAGAAAGAAGACGATGACCGGGATGGTCATCAGGGTGGAGGCGGCCATGATGCCGCCCCAGTCCACCGACCGCTGGCTGACGAAGTAGCGCAGCGCCACGGGCATGGTGTAGCTGCCCTGGTCGCCGATGAGCGTCAGCGCGAACACGAACTCGTTCCACGCGGTGATGAACGAGAAGATGCTCGTCGCGACGAGGCCGGGGGCCACCAGCGGGAACAGCACCCGCCAGAAGGTGGCGAACCGGCTCGCGCCGTCGATCCAGGCCGCCTCCTCCAGTTCCTTGGGAACCGCCGCGACGAAGGTGCGCAGCATCCAGATGGCGAACGGCAGCGTCATCGCGACGTTCACCACGATGAGGCCGAGGAGCTGGTCGTACAGCCCGGCCCGCCTGACCATCATGAACAGCGGGATGAGCAGTGCCTCGCCGGGGACCATCTGCACGATGAGCAGCAGGATCAGGAACGAGGTGCGCCCGCGGAAGCGGAAGCGGGCCACCGCGGTCGCCGCCAGCAGCGAGAAGACCGCGCCGATGAGCACGGTGCCGAGGGCCACGATGGAGCTGTTGAGCAGGTAGCGCCAGATGGAGTGGCCGGCGACGCCCTCGGTGAAGACCCGCCGCACGTGTTCGAGCGTGGGATCGGTGGGGAAGGGGATGAAGTCCGTCGTGAAGATCTGCTCGCTGCTCTTGAAGGCGGTGCTCACCATCCAGTAGACGGGGAAGACCGCGAACAGGAACACCAGGACGGCCGCGGTGTTCAGGCCGATGTTGCCGAGTCGCTTACGCTGCCGGAGATTTTCCCGCGGCCCGCGCCTGCCGTACGTCGTCATCGCACGTCCTCCGTCTTCACGATCTGGCGGACGTAGAAGAAGGTGATGAAGAGCAGGATCAGCGTCAGCACCACCGCGATGGCCGCGCCCATGCCCATCTTGGGCGGCGCGCTGAAGGCCTGGGTGAAGGCGAACAGCGACAGGTTGAACGCCTCCCGGTTGGAGGTGCCGCCCGCCAGCACGAACAGCTGGGTGAAGACCTTGAAGTCCCAGATCACCGAGAGCACGGTGAGCACCGCGAAGACCGGCTTCAGCAGCGGGAAGGTGATCTTCCAGAAGATCCGCCACGCGGAGGCGCCGTCCACCCTGGCCGCCTCGTACAGCTCCTTGGAGATGCTCTTCAGCCCGGCCAGCACCGAGACCGCGATGAACGGGAACGACGCCCAGACCACCGCGATGATCAGTACCAGGTAGATGGTGAACGCGTCGTTCAGCCACGGCTCGCCGGTCCAGTCGGAGCGGCCGAACAGCAGGGAGGAGAACCAGTCGGGCAGCGCGTTGAGCGCCCAGTTGATGACCCCGGACTCCGCGTCGAACAGCCAGCGCCAGATGATCGCGGTGGCGATCTGCGGGGTGGCCCAGGCGGCCATGATGCCGATGATCAGGAAGGTCGACATCTTCTTGCCCAGCTTGTGCAGGAGCAGGCCGACCAGCGTGCCGAGCAGCAGGGTGAGCGCCACCGTGACGACGGCGAAGACCACCGTGTTACGCAGCGAGGTCCAGAACAGCTCGGACTCGATGAGCTTCTGGTAGTTCTCCAGACCGACGGACTCGGCCGGTACCCCCCGGATCTGCCGCAGTCCCACGTTCTGGAAGGACATGACGACCATCTGGAAGAGCGGGTAGAGCAGCAGGCCCGCGATGACGATCAGGCCGGGGACGAGCAGCGCGTAGGGGACCACCCGAACGGGCAGCCCGGACCTGCGCGGGGGCGTGGCGCCTCGGTGCCCCCGCGCCGGGACGGAGGGGGAGCCCCCGTCCCGGGCGATGGTTGAGGTGTTCGCCATGACTACTGGTTCAGGATCTCTTCGAGTTCCTTGTTGGCGTCGGCCAGCGCGGTGTCGACGTCCTTCTTACCCTCGATGACCGAGCGGGCCGCGCTCTGCAGGACCGCCTTGGTGTCGTTGGCCTCGGCCCAGTTGGTGTCGTTCGGGAAGCCCTTGGCGACCTTGAAGGTCTCGGCGAACGGCGCCTGCACCGGGTCGGACGCGTACTCGGTCAGAGCCTCCGGGTAGAGCGGCAGCAGGCCACCCTCCTTGGCGTAGCGGGTGCCGAACTCCTTGCCGGCGGCCAGCTTGACGTACTCGGCGGACAGTTCGAGGTTCTTGGTGTCCTTCCAGATGGCGATGTCGTTGCCGCCCTGGAAGGCCGGGGCCGGGCCGCTGCCGTCCTTGGCCGGGAGCGAGAAGAAGGACATCTTCGAGTCGTCGACCTTGCCGCCGCTCTGCTCCTTGATCGTGGTGATGTCCCAGCCGCCGGTCACGTACATGCCGACCTTGCCGTTGGCGAAGCGGGTCGCGATGTCCACCGAGTTCTGGGTCAGCGCGGACTTGCGCGAGACGCCGTGCTTGGTCACCAGGTCGGTGTAGTACTGGAAGCCCTCCTTGAACCCGGGCTCGGTCAGCTTGCCGACCCACTTGCCGCCCTCGAACGCGGCGAAGTCGCCGCCGGCCGACCAGACGAACGGGGAGAGCGACATGTTGGCGTCGGAGCCGCCGTTGAAGGCGAAGCCGTCGACGTCCTTGCCCTTCTTGGCGACGATCTTCTTGCCCGCCTCGACGAGCTCCTCCCAGGTCTTGGGCACCTCGATCTTCAGGTCCTCGAACCAGTCCTTGCGGTAGAGGACGGCGCGGGTGCCGCCACCCCACGGGGCGGCGTAGATCTTGCCGTCCACCGTCTCGTAGCCCCACAGGTTCTGCGGGATCTGCTGGAAGTCGGGGGCGGCCTTGACGATGTCGGTGATGTCGGTCAGCGCGTCCTGTGCCACCCAGGCGGCGACCTGGTCGTTGCCGAACTCGGTGACGTCGGGGCCCTCGCCGCCGGCGAGCGCGGCGGTCCACTTGGCCTGCGCGTCGGGCCACGGCACCCACTGGAGCTTGACCTCGGCGCCGGTGGTCTCCTTGAACTTGGCGTTCAGGTCGCCCATGAGCTTGTTCTGCTTCTCGTCCGGAGCGCCGAGGCGCCAGACGGTCAGGGTCTGACCTGCGAACTTGGGTCCGGACGCGGCGGGTGCCGACGCGTCGGAGCCGGCGGCCGGGGTGGCGGGCTCGCTGCTGCCACACGCGGCGAGACCCAGGGCGAGGGCGGCCGTGGTGGCCGTCGTGGTGGCGATTCTCGCGAACTTCACTGGAGTTCTCCCTTTCAGGCTTTCGCCGGAGTTTGCGCTCATCTGTTATGGCCGGGGTCCCCGCGACCCTCTGCACTCACTGGGAGCTGTCGGAACTGTCACAACCCGCGGTCCCGATCACTTGCCTGCGGGCTGGCTAGGGATAAACTAACAAGAAACTTTCTTAAAAGAAACGATCGTTAGCGGATCGTGACGGGAAGGACGGCCTTGTCCACACGCCCGGGGACCCCCCGGTTGCTGCGCCAGCTCAACGACCGTGCGGCGCTGGAGCTCCTGCTGTCCAGTGGCCCGCTAACCCGGGCTGAGCTGGGAGAGCACACCGGGCTCTCCAAGGTGACCGCGGGTCAGCTGCTCGCCAGGCTCCAGGAGCGAGACCTTGTCGCGGTGGTCGGCGAGCAGGCCGGCGGGCGCGGCCCCAACGCCGCGCTCTACGGGGTGGTGCCCTCCTGCGCGTACGTGGCCGGGCTTGACGTGCTCCCCGACCGGATCAGCGCCGGGATCGCCGACATCACCGGCACACTCGTCGCCGAGGTCTCGGCCGACCCCAGCGGGCACGACGATCCGGTACGGCTGGTGCGCGGTGCGGTCGGCCAGGCGTGCGGGGCCACGGGCATCGGCGCGGACCGGCTCCGCGCCTTCGTGATCGGCACCCGGGGCGTCGTCGACCCCGGCACCGGCGACGTGCGGTTCTCCTTCGACCTGCCCTCCTGGCACAACGGCGTGCTCGCCGAGCTCCGTCGCGACCTCGGCGTCCCGGTGACGATCGAGAACGACGTGAACCTGGCCGCGCTGGCCGAGCGCGCGCACGGCGCGGCGCTGGGCGTCGACGACTTCGTACTCGTCTGGGCCGGGGTCGGCCAGGGGCTCGGCGTCATGCTGGGCGGGCGGCTGCACCGCGGTTTCACCGGCGGCGCGGGTGAGATCGGCTGGCTTCCCGTCCCGGGCGAGCCGCTCCCCACCGACGTGAGCGAACCCCAGTCGGGCTCGTTCCAGCGCCTGGTCGGCGGCGACGCCGTGGCCGGGCTCGCGAGCGCCTACGGCATCGGTTCCGCCGCCGACGCGACTCCGGTGGGGGAGCGGGTCCGTACGGCCGTCGCGGAGGGTGCCGAGGCCTTTCTGGACGAGTTGGCCGGGCGGCTGGCGGTCGGCGTCGCCGCGGTCGCCGTGGTCCTGGACCCCGGGCTGATCGTGCTCAGCGGCGACGTCGGCAGGGCGGGTGGGGACGCGCTCGCCGCCAGGGTGCAGGATGCCGTGGCCCGGGTCTGCCCGAGCCAGCCCAGGGTCGTGGTCTCGCGGGTCAGGGGCAACCCCGTGCTGCGCGGCGCGCTGGTGTCGGCGCTGCAGCAGGCTCGGGAGCAGGTGTTCTCCGACACCGTCTGATGTCACCGTCTGATGTCACCGTCTGACGTTCTTCCGCCCGGAGGACGCCGGCGGCCGATCCGTTCTCGATCCTCGCGGGTTCCTTACCGGACGGCGACACCGGACGACGACACCGGACGGCGACGGTGGCCGGTGACGGTGGCCGGCGGGGTTCCGGAGCGCCGCTCTGCCGGGAAGGGCGAAGTTGACGATCCGCCGACCGGCCCGTGACCCCTTCTGGAGGACTGGGTCTCCAACCGGCAGGTGTTTGGTGAAGAATTGCCGTCATGCGTGACATCGTGCTGATCTCCGACGCCCGAGTCGCCTCGATCCCCGTCGAGGAGTCCGGTGAGCCCTTGATCGACGTGCGGGGGCGGTTGGAGACGGACGGGCGGCTCGCCGACACCGAGGGGGCCTTCGCCCACCTGCGGCTCGGGCTGCTGGACCGGCTGGAGAAGGCGCAGGCGCAGCTTCCCGGGGGATACCGGCTGCTGGTCGTGGAGGGCTACCGGCCACTGGCGACCCAGAAAAAGATCTTCGATGACTACTCGGCGGAGTTGCGGACGACATTTCCGGAAATGTCGCCCGCGGAGCTCCGGAGTGCGGCGAGCCGCTACGTCTCGCCCGTCGAGATCGCCCCGCACACCGCGGGAGCGGCGGTCGATCTGACCCTGTCCGCCGAGGACGGGACCGAGCTCGACATGGGCACCCCGCTCAACGCCACCCCCGAGCAGAGCGGCGGCGCCTGCTACACCGAGGCCCCCGGCCTGTCGGCCGAGGCCCGGCGCCACCGCAAGATCCTCGGCGCGGCCCTGGAGGCGGTCGGCCTGGTCAACTATCCCACCGAGTGGTGGCACTGGTCCTACGGCGACCGCTACTGGGCCATGACCACCGGCGCCCCCTGCGCCGTCTACGGCCCGACCTCCACCTGACCACGGCTACTCGCCCGTCCGGCCGCGATCCGCCCCGCCGCCGAGGAACCGTTCTCGCGGCTCACCACGCGCGAACGCCAGATCCTCGATCTCATCGCGGCGGGGTTGTCCAACCGCCGGATCGCCGAGTGCCTGGCCCTGTCACCGAAGACCGTCCGCGCCCACGCCGTCATCCGCGCCCGCGAAGCGGGCCTCGGCCGCCGGGTCGGAGCGTCCGGCGTCGACGGGAGCGGTGTCAGGGACGGACCGCGCCGAGGAGGCGGCCCCACCAGTAGTCGTCGAGGTCGACCACTTTGATGATGTCGCCGGTCCGCGGGGCGTGCACCATCTTGCCGTTGCCCGCGTACATGCCCATGTGGCCCAGACCTTTGCTGAAAAGCAGGTCACCGGGCTGCAACCGGTTCAGATCCAGGGGTACCCGCCTGCCGGCCCCCCAGCTCCACTGCTCCCAGGTGGTGCGGGGGATGCTGACCCCGGCGTTGCGCCAGGCGGTTTGCGTCAGGCCTGAACAGTCATACGATCCCGGCCCCTCCCCGCCCCACTGGTACGGCTTGCCGATCTGCGCGTAGGCGAACTGCAGAGCGGTCCTCGCGTTGCCGGAGGCCGAGCCGGTGTAGGTGATGCCGGCACTGTTGGGGTCGCCGACCCGGAAGGCGCCGAGCCTGCGCAGCAGCTTCGTCTGCTCGGCGATCAGGCGCTTGGTCCTGGTCCTTTCCGCGGCCAGCGTGTCTCGCGCCTTGTCCGCTTCGGTCAGCGCGTCCTTGGCCTTGCCGTGCCGCAGTCTGAGGGCTCGGGTGGCGGCGTCGAACGTACGCAGCGACTCCGCGTGCCCGGCCGATATCTGGTCGACCGCGGCCATGCCGCTCAGGAGCGAGCGTGGGTCGTCGCTGGAGATGAGCCCCGCCCCGCCGCTCAGCCCGCCGGCCTGGTAGGTGCTGACGGCCAACGTGACGAGGTTGCGGCGCAGGGCGTCGACTGATTCGCGCTGCTGACCGTAGACCTTGTTCAGCTTGTCGTAGTGCTTCTTGGCCTTCTTCCAGCGCTCGTTGGCCAGGTTGTAGCGGTCGACGATCTTGCCGGCCTGGTCATTGAGCTTCGCGAGTTTCGCCCTGGCCTGGGAGAGGGTGGGCCGTGGTTCGGCGACCGCTCCGTCGAGAGGTGACAGCAGGACGGCGATCACGACTCCCGCCGCCACAGGTATCCGTCTGACTCGCACCGGCATGCCTGCAACGGCCACTGTGTGATGCCTTCCCTTGTCCCGATGTCGGGCGAAATGCTACAGAAGCAGGACAGGCTATTCACCCTTTACTCCGTATTTCCGCACCGGTGCGAGACGATCATGCTTGGCGGCCGGGCGGGGCTGTGGATCCGCCCGCGATGCGCCCTGTCACATGTTTGCTGTTCAACATGGATTTCCGAAGCTTGTTCGGAGGTCTCACCGGCTGCCGACCCGCCTGAGGGTGAGAGGTCGTTGGGCGAATGGAATGACTATCAGCCGTAGTAGAAGGCCCCCTATGTCGTGCCGGGCAGCCGAGCGTGTGCGGTCGGCGCGTTGGGGGACAGACCGGCCTCGGCGGTGTCTCCTCAGCCTGTGTCGGCTCGGCCGGGTGTCAGGACGGCGGCCACGAGGGCCGCGGCGACCGCGGTGACCGCGGCGAGGATATGGCCGCTGGTGAACCCGGAAAGCGTGTCCCCGATCAGGCTGGCCGCTGCGACGCTGGAGATGGCGGCGGCTCCGATGGAGGCGCCGAACTCGTGGAATGTGCTGACGATCTTCGCCTCGCGACGTACCACCCGGCCGTTTCTCGCCGCGGCGGGATCCGCGGGACCAGTACCTAGGGTGTGGGGGGCCGCCAGCGCAGTGGGCCGTCGGGAGTGGTGCCGATCAGGCGGCCGGCGTGGGCGGTGAGGGTGGTGCTCCCGGCGGCGGAACACAGGTCGGCCCACTCGCCGGGTCCCGGCAGTGGCAGCCGGGTGCGGACGCGATCGGCGCTGTCGACGGCGTAGAGGCGGCCGTTCATGGCGGTCATGGCCACCGCGCCCGTCGGCCCGCTCGCGAGTCCGCCCGTGCTCTCGTCGGCCGGGATCCACTCCGCGGTGTCCGGGGGCAGGTACCAAAGCCCGCCGGCGGCGGTGACGGCCCACAGGTCGCCGTCCACCAGGGCCAGCCCCACCCCGCCCGGCGGGGCGTCGCCGAGCGTGACCCAGGGGGCCCGCGTGCCCGGGTCGCGGTAGACGAGACGGCCGTCGCCGGTCAGCCCGTACAGGCCGACGGGCCTGGTGCCGGACGCCTCGCGCGGGGTGGCCATGGCCACGACGCCGCCGCCCGAGTCGATGCGGCGCCAGCGCAGGTTCTGGCCGCAGACGTCCCTGCGGTACAGCGCGTCGTCGGTGCCCACCCCGTACAGCCGCGAGTCGCACGCGGTCAGCGCGCGGATCGAGCCGCCGGGGCCGATCACCTCCCAGCCGGAGACGCGGCGGGAGAGCCGGTCGAGCACGTTGCGGGTGATCCGCTCCACCGCCGGGTCGTGCAGGGTGTTTCCCCAGTTCACGGTGGAGGCGGTGAACACGGTCCCGGCGCCGAGGCCGAAGACGCCCATGGTGGCCATGCCGCCCTGGCCGTACCGGTGCCAGTGCCGCAGGTCGGCGGTGGCCAGGATGACGAAGGACGGCGGGGTGCCGTCGCGCCCGGTGGCCACCGGCACGCCGTCCACCTCGGTGAAGTCGCAGGCGTCGGTCTCGTAGCCGATGGCGCCCCTGCCGAACGTGTCGCCCTCGCCCAGCTTGGTGCCCTCGAACACCCAGTGTTCGGGGAAGCGGACCGTGTAGGACTCCTCGTGCATGAGCCGCATGTACGGACCCCAGGTCCCCGCGCCGTGCCGGAAGCTGACCCCGGTCAGGCTGTTCTCCGGACGGTTCACCGGCGCGCTGGACCACTCGACGGTGGTGAGGGCGGGATTCACCGTGGCCATCGGATCGGCGACCGCGTCGCGGTAGCAGACCATGGTGCGCCCGTCGTCCTCCAGCCGGAACTGCCACCAGCAGGTGTTGCCGGAGAAGACGGCCAGGTTTCCACCCCGGCCGACGAACTCCTCGACGCTGTCGCGCATCCCCGCCGACCAGTACTCGTCGTGCCCGCTGACCATCAGCAGCCGGTAGCCGGCCAGCAGTTCGCGCCCGGAGTGCAGGTCCAGGGCGGAGCAGTAGTCGACGTCGTATCCGGCGGGCCCCAGCCAGCGGATCATGCCCTCCTCCCAGCGCTCGGGCGGCGGCCCGCCGCCCGGCCGGTCGAAGGAGACGCGCGAGGCCCGGGTGGCCTGCTCGGTCCAGTAGATGGACTCGCCGGGAATGCCCGCCCGGTTGTACGCCTGCCAGGTCGGGAACGGGATCGACAGCAGGATCGGCGAGCCGGCCCTGGCGGCCCGTACGACGAAGTAGACCTCGCAGACCCCCTCGTCGGTGGTGAAGATCGCGCGGTAGAGCGAGCTGGGCCAGCCGGCGGAGACGTCGAGCGTCCAGGACGGGCCGGTGAACTCCCCTTCGAGCACCGCCAGGTCCGTGGCCACGTCCTCGATCAGCACCGAGCCGCGCAGCGGGGCCCGGGAGGCGCGGGCGAGGTGGAAGCGGAGTGAGCCGCCCTGGACGCAGGACGTCGACTCGGCGTAGGCGTGGACCGTCATCGGGCTCCGGTTCCGGGCAGGAGGCCGGGCGGTGGGCGCCGGCCGGGGTGGGCGTGGACCGTCATCGGGCACCTCCGGCGGGGAGTACCCGGGTTCTGGTCCGGGGAAGGAAGTGGCGGAGGAGTCAACCGACGGGCTCCAGCACCTCGCGGAACGCGGCCTCGACCAGCAGGGACTCCAGATCGAGGAGGTAGCGTTCCATCGCGGGGCGGGACAGGTGGCGGGTGTCGGCGGTGAGCGAGACGCCCAGCCCGCCGGGCTCGCCGGTCACGTGCAGGCAGAACCGGCAGTTGAGCCTCTCCTGGCTGAGCGGCCAGGAGAGGGTCGTCTCCGCCAGCGCGTCCCGCACGGTCCGCTCGTCGGGGGAGGCGTCCACCTGGTCGGCGAAGCGCATGTCGTTGAAACAGCAGTACGGGTGGATCGGCGTGCCCCGCTCCCGGCTGATCCGCTCGGTGATCCCGTCCCGCTCGGCGGGGTCGTGGTAGGCGGATCGGTAGGCGCGCAGCGCGGCGGGCTTGGCCGCGCGCAGCAGTTCGGTGAAGTCGCCCCGGCGCAGGTCCAGCACGAACAGGCCCTCCTGGGAGAGCGTGGTGACGGCGCCGGCCGTGTCGCCGCGGAAGCGGTTGCCCACGATCGGCAGCATCGCGCACACGTCGTGGCCGTTCACCTTCCCGGCCAGTACCGACGCGGCGGTCAGCAGGACCGTCGAGGTGCTCGTGCCGCGCACGGCGGCGATCCGCCGCACCGCCAGGTCCATCGCCCGCGAGACGAGTCGCGCCCGCCAGATCGGCGGATCCGCGGGTACGTCCTCGCGCCGGTCGAACATGGTCGGCGGAATGCGCCGGTACTCGCTCTCCCAGTGCTCGGCGGCGATCCTCGCGACCTTCAGACCCCGCTCGGAGCCCTGCCAGCGGGCCAGATCCAGCGGTGAGGGCGGGGGCGGGCCCGGCAGGGAGCCGCGCAGCAGGAGCAGCCGCAGGTCCGTGACCGCCACCTCGGCCCCGAGGCCGTCGGCGGCCAGATGGCAGAAGACGAGCACGATGTGAGTGACCTCGCCGCGCTCGACGACGAGCCCGATCCGCAGCGGCCACTCGTTCCCGTAGTCGAAGGCGGTCTGTGCCAGCGCGTCCCGCAGCCGCTCGGGGTCGCCCTCGGAGACGGTGACCGGGACGGTCCCGGTGGTCTCCAGCACCTGCCACGGCTCCGTGCCGCCGCCTCCGTACCCGTGAGCCTTCGCGGGGGCCTGAAGGTACGGTCGCGCGGTTCCGTACGGGGGCTCGCCCAGCCTGGTTCGCAGCGACTCGTGCCGTTCCACCAGCGCGCGCAGCACCTCGGCGGCCCGCGCCACGGTGAGCGGTCTGGCCCGCCGGGGCACGGCGAGCACCCGGCCGAAGTTGAAGTAGTGGTCGTCCGGCGCCGTCCTTTGGATCGTGTCCCAGATGGCGCGCTGCCCCCAGGTCAGCGGTGCCGTCCCCGATCGGCTCCCCGAGAACCGGATGTCCATGTGCTCCCCCTGTTGTAGGAGTCGGAGGTCAGGAGCGCGAGCGCCGTGCCTCGTCGATGTGGCGCTCCAGCGCGTCCAGGTCGTCCAGCAGGTCGAGCCCGTCGCCCGACAGGTCGATCTCCACCCCGAACTCGGTCTCCACCGCGTCGATCAGCCGCATCTGCGCCAGGGAGGTGACCCCCAGCGCGGACAGCGGGACCGTGGCGGTCAACGCCTCCCCGGCCGTGACCGCGCCGTCGGAGGCCGAGGCCACCATCGCCGCCAGCCGTTCCCTGACCATGACGATCTCCTCTCGTACGCTCCCCGGCACCACTCGGTCGGACATCTTCAGGACCTCCTCGCGCTGAGCGGGCGCAGGTCGGTCCAGACGCGGTCGATGTGGGCGAGGCAGTCCTCCCTGGTACCGCGGGCGCCCTCGTGCCGCCAGCCGTCCGGCAGGTCCCGGCCGTCCGGCCAGATCGAGTACTGCTCCTCGTGGTTGACCACGACGTGGTAGTCCAACTCAGCTCCCGGTCTCCATGAGGCGCGCGGCCTCCTCGTCGGACAGTTCGGCCAGTTCGGCGACGAGCATTTCCTCCACCGCCGCCGCGAGGTCGGCCACGGTGCTCCGCGCGAACAGGGTGCGGATCGGCACGTCCACCTCGATGGCGGCGCGGAGCCTGGCGACGGCGCGGGTGGCCAGCAGCGAGTGACCGCCCAGCGCGAAGAAGTCGTCGAAGGCACCGACCTCCTCGATCCCCAGCACCTCGCCGAAGATCTCGGCCACCAGCTCCTCGGCGTCGCCACGCGGGGCGGTTCTCGTCCGGGGGCCGGCCTCGGGCGCGGGCAGCGCGGCCCGGTCGAGCTTGCCGTTCCCGGTCAGCGGCAGGGTCGTGAGGTTCACCCAGAGCGTGGGGACCATGTGGGCGGGCAGCGCCCCGGCCAGATATCCGGCCAGTTCCTCGCCGGTGGCCGTGCCGACGACGTAGCCGACCAGGGTCTCCCGGCGCACCGCCACCGCGGCCTGGCCGACACCGGGGTGGGTCAGCAGCCATGCCTCGATCTCGCCGGGCTCGATCCGGAAGCCGCGGACCTTGACCTGGTCGTCGAGGCGGCCGAGGAACTCCAGCCGCCCGTCGGACCGCCAGCGCGCCAGGTCGCCGGTCCGGTAGATCCGTTCTCCACGCAGGACGGGGAAGCGCTCGGCGGTGAGGCCCGGCCTGGCGAGGTAGCCGGTGGCCACCCCGGCCCCGCCGACGCAGAGCTCGCCGGGGGCTCCCGGCGGGACCTCCTGGCCGGTGCCGTCCAGCAGCAGGACCGAGGTGTCGGCGATCGGGACGCCGATGGGCGGCCGTCCCAGGGAGCCGTCCAGCTCGGCGGCGGTGGCGATGATCGTCGCCTCGGTCGGGCCGTAGGTGTTGACCAGCCGCACCCGGTCGCCGAAACGCTCGCGCCAGCGGGTCACGGCCGCCTCGTGCACCTGCTCGCCGCCGAGGATCACCAGACGCAGGGTCGGCGGCCAGGGGATCTCGTCGATGTCGTCGACCAGCGCGTGCCAGTAGGCCGTGGGCAGGTCGAGCACGGTGACCTGGTCGAGGTGGTCGGGCAGGGTGACGCCGCCCTCGGGCAGCAGCTCCAGCCGGGCCCCGGCGACCAGTGCCGGGTAGATCTCCTCGGCGTGGGTGTCGAAGCTCAGCGAGGCGAACTGGACCATCCGGTCGCCCGGACCCAGCCCGTACGCCTCGCGCATCCACGCGACGCGGGCGGCCAGGTTGCGGTGCGAGACCACGACGCCCTTCGGTGTTCCGGTGGACCCGGAGGTGTAGATCACGTAGGCGGCCCCGCCGTCCGGCGCCGCCGGATCGGCGATCCGGCCGGTCTCCGGAGCGGGAGGCCGGTCGTCCACGTGGACGGCCGGGGTGGTGGAGGGCAGCCGGTCGCGCAGGGCCGCCGAGGTGAGGACGAGGCGGGTGGCGCTGTCGTCCAGCATGAAGGCGAGCCGCTCGGCGGGGTGGTCCGGGTCGAGCGGCAGGTAGGCCGCCCCCGCCCGCCAGACCGCGAGCAGGGCCGCGACGGCGTCGGGTGACCTGTCCAGGCAGACGCCGACCACGTCGCCCCCGGCGACGCCGTGCCCCCGCAGGAGCGCGGCCAGCTCGTCGGCGCGGGCGTCCAGCCCGGCGTAGCCGAGCGTGGCGTCCCCGGATCCGATCGCGACCGCGCCCGGCGTGTCGCGTACGGTCGCCGCGAACAGGTCGGGCACCAGGGCGGCGGTGGGCCGTACCGGGCCACGGGAGAGGCGCAGGAGCAGGGCGTCGTCGTCCCCGGTGCGCAGCGGCAGCTCCGAGACGCGGTCGCCGGACGCGCCGGGCAGCGCGGTGAGCAGCAGGCGGAACCGCGCGGCCATGGCCTCGACCGTGGCCCGGTCGAAGAGCTCGGCGTCGTAGACGAAGCTGAGCATGAGCTCGTGCTCGTCCTGCCACGCCTCCAGCATCAGCTCCAGCTTGGCCTGCCGCATGCCGTGCTCGAACGCCGTGGCGGTCAGCCCGGCGAAGGCGTCTCGGGCCTGCCCGGAGTCCTGCGTGTGCAGGATGAGCATGGTCTGGAACAGCGGCGTGCGGGTGAGGTCGCGCTCGACCCCCAGGGCCCGCACCAGCTCCTCGAACGGCACGCCGCGGTGGGAGAAGGCGTCCAGGACACCGGTCCTGGTCTCGCGGAGCAGGTCCGAGAAGGTGGGGTCGGCCGACAGGTCGCCGCGCATGACCAGGGTGTCGCTGAGATAGCCGACGACCGGTTCGAGCTCGACCCGGTCCCGGCCGGCGGTGGCCGTACCGACGAGGATGTCGCTCCGGCCGCTGTGCCGGGACAGGAGAACCTGGTAGGCGGCGAGCAGGACCATGAACATGGTGGCGCCGTGCTCCCTGCCCAGCCGGGCCAGGGCGGCGGCCTCGGTCTCCGCCAGGCGGACGGTGGCCACCTCGCCGCGCCTGGCGGCCCCGGCGGTGCGTGGCCGGTCGACCGGCAGGTCCAGCGGGGTGGGGCCGGCGAGCCTGTCCCGCCAGTAGCCGAGCAGGCCGCCGAGGTCGCGCTCACGCTGCCAGCGGGCGACGTCGCCGAACTGGAGCGGGACCGGGGGCAGGGCGGTGTCGCCGGAGTACAGGCGTGACACCTCGTCGAAGACGAGGTTGAGCGACCAGCCGTCGCCGAGGATGTGGTGGAGCACGACGCACAGGACGTGGTCGTCCTCGGCGATCCGGATCAGCGCGACGCGCAGGGGCGGTTCGGCACCCAGCTCGAAGGGCGCGTTGGTCAGAGCCGAGACCAGCTCCAGTGCCTCGGCCTCGGCTGCGGCGCTCATCTCGTCGATGGCCACGGGACCCGGTGGATCGATGACCACGACCGGCGCGCCGTCCACCTCGGGGAAGCGGGTGCGCAGGCTCTCGTGGCGGGCGGCCGTGCCCGCCAGGGCGCGGGCCAGGGCGTCCCGGTCCAGTGGCCCGCGCAGCCGCCTGACCAGGCACATGTTGTACGACGCGTCGTCTCGGTCGAGCCGGTTGAGGAACCAGAGCCGCTCCTGGCCGAAGGAGAGCGGCGGGGCGGTTCCCTCGGGCCTCGGGCGCGGCCCGTCGCTCTCACGGACCGGGACGCCGAAGCCGGACCTCGCCCCCGCGATCGGGACGCCGGGGTCGGGCAGCAGTTCCGCCAGCCCGGCGACCGTCGGCCGGGTGAACACCTCGCGGACGGGAACCTCCGCTCCGGACAGCGCCGCCAGCCGTGAGGTGACCATGGTGGCCAGCAGCGAGTGCCCGCCCAGGGTGAAGAAGTCGTCGTGCGCCCCGATCTCCGCCGCCCCGAGCACCTCGGCGAAAACCTGGGCGACCATCCGCTCGGCGGGGGTGCGGGGGGCGGTCGCGTCCCGCGCGGGCGTCCCGCCCACCTCGGGAAGCGCGTTGCGGTCGACCTTCCCGTTGGGGGTCAGCGGCAACGCCGCCACCTCGACGAACACGCTGGGCACCATGTAGCCGGGCAGCTCGCGCGCGGCGTGCTCCCCGAGACCGTCGAGCGCTCCGCGGCCGTCCGGTCCTGACCGCGCGGGCGGCGGCGCGGCGGGTACCGCGAAGGCCACCAGCCGGTCCCCGCGCACCGCGACGACCGCCTGCCGCACACCGGGGTGGGTGTCGAGCACCGCCTCGATCTCGCCGAGCTCGATGCGGTGACCGCGTAGCTTGACCTGGTTGTCGGTACGGCCGAGGAACTCCAGGGTGCCGTCGTTGCGGAGGCGGACGCGATCTCCCGTCCGGTAGTGCCGCGAGCCGCCGGGGCCGGGGACGAAGCGCTCCGCGGTCAGGGCCGGGCGGCCCAGATAGCCGGTGGCCACTCCCGCGCCGCCGATGAGCAGCTCTCCGGCCACCCCGATCGGGCACGGTCCGCCGGCGGGGTCGGTGACGTGGACGACGGTGTTGGCGATCGGGCGGCCGATGACGATCTCGCCGGGATCCTCCGGGACGTCCCAGGCCGTGGACCAGATGGTTGTCTCGGTCGGGCCGTAGACGTTGACGAGCCGGTCGAGGTGCGGACGGAGCTCGCGGGCGAGCCGGGGCGCGAGCGGCTCACCGCCGGTCAGGCCCACCACGCGCGGCAGGTCCCCGGTGAGCAGGACCCGCCAGCCCGAGGGGGTGGCCTGTACGTGGGTCACGCCCTCGTCCCTGATCAGGCGCGCGAGCCGCGCGCCGTCCCGGGCCTTCTCCGCGTCGGCGACGACCACCCGGCCACCGGTCACCAGCGGCAGGTAGAGCTCCAGGGCGGAGATGTCGAACGACAGCGAGGTCAGCGCCAGCCACACGTCCCGGGGTGCGGAGCGCAGCAGCGCGCGCATCGCCAGCAGGAAGTTGGTCAGCGCCCGGTGGGGCACCACCACCCCCTTCGGCCGCCCGGTGGACCCGGAGGTGTAGAGCACGTACGCGGTGTCGCCGGGGCGTGGCCGCGTGGTCACGGCGGGGGCCGCGGTCGCCGGGGGAAGGTCGTCGAGGCCGGTCAGGACCAGCGCCGCCGCGGAGTCCTCGATCACGTACGCGACGCGGGCCTCGGGGTAGTCGGGGTCGACGGGAAGGTAGGCCGCGCCGCTCATCGCCACGCCCAGCAGGGCGACGAGCATGTCGGCACCGCGTTCCATCCGGACCGCGACCAGCGAGCCGCGCCCGATACCCACCGCGCTCAGCCGCCCGGCGAGCTCCGCCGCCCGCCCGGCCAGTTCCGCGTACGTGAGTTCCTCAGCTCCGGACCCGCCCGCCGGCGCGGTGCCGGCGGGCGCGGCCCGTACCGCGATCGCGCCTGGGGTCGCCGCGGCCTGTTCGAGCAGCAGGTCGACCAGCGTGATCTCGGGCGGTTCGGTCCCGGTGTCGTTCCACTCCTCCAGCAGGGCGAGCTCGGCCTCCGGCAGCATCCGCAGTGAGCTCACCGGCGAGCCGGGGTCGGCCACCACGGCCGCGAGCAGTTCCTGGAAGCGGGCGACCAGCCGTTCCACGCTCTCGCGGTCGAACAGCTCGGTGCTGTAGATGACGGTGCCGTACAGGTGGCCGTCGTCGCCGGGGGAGAGGTCCATGGACAGGTCGAGCCGGGCACGGGACCAGCCGCTGGGGAAGGGTGTGGCGTCGAGGCCGGGCAGGGGCTCGGCCCACTCGCCGTGGGTGTGGAAGGCGAACATGGTCTGGAACAGCGGCGTGCGGCTGAGATCACGTTCCATGTCGAGGTCCGCCACCAGGCGTTCGAAGGGGACCTCCTGCCGCGAGAGCCCGTCCAGCACCATCCTGCGGGTGCGCCTGAGCAGGTCGTCGAAGGTGGGGTCGCCGGACAGGTCGCAGCGGAGGGCCAGCGTGGTCGAGAGGAAACCGATCATGGTCTCCAGCTCGGTGCTGCCGCGACCGGCCGAGGGGGTGCCCACGCAGAAGTCGTGCTGGCCGGTGTGCCGGTGGAGCAGGACCTGGTAGGCCGCCAGCAGCACCATGAAGGGCGTGCATCGGGCACGCCGGGCGAGGGCGCCGATCGAGGCGGCCATGCCGGCCTCGATCCGGAAGTCGACCTCGGCGCCCTCGCCGGTCCGCAGGGCGGGGCGCGGCCGGTCGGTCGGGAGCTCCAGGGCGGGCACCCCGGCGAGCCGCTCGGTCCACCAGCGGAGCTCGGAGTCCGCGGGGCGCAGGTCGCGCGCGTACTCGCCGTACTGCAGGGGAAGCTCGGGCAGCGCCGCGCCGCCCCGGCTGCCGTAGTGGACGGCGACCTCGGAGCGGAGCACGTTCAGCGACCAGCCGTCGCCGTTGATGTGGTGCAGGACGACGCAGAGCACGTGCTCCTCGGGGCCGAGTTCGATCAGCGAGACCCGGAACGGCGGCGCGGCGGCCAGGTCGAAGGCCGTGTTGGTGACCGCGGAGACCAGGGCGGCGGCCTCCCGCGCGTCCCGGGCCGCCAGCCGCTCGACCGGTACCGGCGAGGGCGGGTCGACGATCGCCAGGGGCTTCCCGTCCACCTCGCGGAACCTGGTCCGCAGGCTCTCGTGCCGGGTGGCCGCGGCGGTGAACGCGGCCTCCAGGGCGGCCCTGTCAAGGCGACCTTTCAATCTGTAAACATAGGATGTGTTGTAGGTCGAGTCGCCCGGGTCGAGCCGGTGCAGAAACCAGAGCCGCTGCTGGCCGGGTGACAGGGGGTACTCCGTCGCCGGCCGGCCGGTTGGAACGGTCTCTGGTTGGAACACGCAGGGCTCCTTTTTCGGCCGCGGGTCCGGTAACTCGCGCAATCGCGCTGGAAATTGGTACGCAAAAGGCCCACTCCGTGCATATTTGCCCAGTTGGGCGGGCCTCGGGAAAGGTCACTTTCTGGAAAGAAACCTTTCAGTTAGTTCTGGGTGGTCAGTGTTACACCTTCACTCCAAGGGCGCAAGGCCCACTCTCGCGAGGGTTTTGTCCTCCCATCGAACCTCCGCCAAAGGCCTTGCAAGGCTGTGGCGATCATGTAAGACTGGCGCTCGATTTTGAATAGTAAAGATTCTTTCCTGTAGTGTCCTCAATGGCCACGCGCCTTGATCGCATATACATCCGATCTTTAGTGGGAGGTTCACCCGGTGAACCTGACCGTCCCCCAACTGCTCGGAGACCGGGCACTCGCCGACCCCGACGGGGTCGCGCTGATCGTGCACGGCTCGGCCCGGCTCACCTACCAGCAGTGGCACGAGCGGTCCCTCGCGCTCGCGAACGGCCTGCTCGCGCGCGGTGTCACCTCGGGTGACCGGGTGGGCCTGGTGTTCGGGGCCGCCGACTGGGCGGACTACGCCGTGGCGTTCTGCGGGGTTCTGGCGGCCGGGGCGGTGGCCGTACCGCTCTCCGACCGCCTCGCCCCCGATGACCTGCGTCTCATGCTGGCCAACTGCCGTGCGACCGGGATCGTCCACGCGGCCGGCCTCACCGCCGACCTCGCCGTGCCCGAGGTCGGCTGGAGCACGACCGTCGACCGCCTGAGCGCCGAAACGTCCTATGAGAAGGCCGACCTCGCGGCACCGGAGCCGGGAGATCTCGCCCAGATCCTCTACACCTCCGGCACCACGGGCCGCCCCAAGGGAGTCTCGGCCACCCATGCCAACCTGACCTATGGCTGCGGTTCCAGACGCCGCCCGTTCGCGCACTCCCGGCATCTCGTCCACGCCTTCCCGATCGGCACCAACGCCGGGCAGACGATGCTGATCAACGCGCTCGACGCCCAGCCGGCCGTCGTGACGCTGCCGCGCTTCACCCCCGGCCGCTTCGCGTCGCTGATCGAGTCCTACCGGGCGGGGACGGTCTTCCTGGTCCCCGCGATGGCCATCGAGCTGATCAACGCGGGAGTGGCCGAGCGGCACGACCTGTCCAGCGTGCTGCTGCTCGGCTCGGCCGCCGCGCCGCTGCCCTCGGCCGTCGCCCAGGCGCTGACCACGGCCTTCCCCAGCGCGACGATCGCCAACTACTACACCTCGACCGAGGCGGCCCCGGCTCAGACGATCATGATGTTCGACCCGGAGCGGCCGGGAAGCGTCGGCCGCGCCATCGCCGGGGGACGGGTCAGGATCGCCACCGCGACGGGCGAGCCGCTGGCGCGGGGGGAGACCGGAGAGGTCTGGATGCGATCCCCCGCGGTACCGCGCGCCTACTACGGCGACCCCGGCAGCGAGACCTTCCGCGATGGCTGGGTGCGGATGGGCGACCTCGGCTACCTCGACGCCGACGGTTACCTCTACCTCGTCGACCGGGAGAGCGACGTGGTGAAGTCCGGGGCCTTCAAGGTCTCCACGATCCACGTCGAGGAGGCCGTCCACCGGCACCCGGCGGTGATCGAGGCGGCCGCGTTCGGGGTTCCCCATCCGGTGCTCGGAAGCGTCGTCACCGTCGCCCTCGCCACCAGGGCGCCCCTCGCGCCGGAGGAACTGCGGATCTTCCTCAAGGGCCGGTTGGCCCCGCACGAGCTGCCCGCGCACATCGTCACCGTCGGCGCCCTGCCGCGCAACGACGGCGGCAAGGTCGACAAGAAGGCGCTGCGCCGGACGATGGGGGGCGTGTGATGTCCGGGTCCGAGGTCACGTTCACCCAGCAGGGCATGTGGGTGACCGAGCAGGCCGCGGGTGGTGGCACCGCCTACCACATGCCGTTGGTCGTTCACCTCCGCGGCGACCTGGACACCGGCGCGCTGCTGGCGGCCTGCGCCGCGGTGGTCGACCGGCACCCGGCGCTGGGCGGCGTGGTGGCGGAGGTGGGCGACGAGCTACGGCTCGTGCCCGGCGCCGAGGTTCCGGTACGCCGGGCGGCGGCCTTCCTCGCTGATCTCCCGGCCGACACCCCGGGCTCCCCGGACCACGGGCCGGGCGTGCGGGAGGAGATCCTTCGCGCCTTCGACCTGGAGAAGGGCCCGCTGGCCCGCTTCACCCTGTTCGAGACCGGCCCCGGGCGGCACCTGCTGCTCTTCGTCGCCCATCACCTGATCTTCGACGGGCAGTCCAAGGACATCCTGGTGCGTGACCTGGCCGCCTTCTACAACGGCGAGCCGCCGCCCCCGCTGCCCGGAATCGACCACGGCAGGGCCGAGCGCGACCGGGTGGCCGCCGTGCTTCCCGCCGCGCGCGAGTTCTGGAAGCCCCGCTGGCGAGATCCGGGCGAGACCGTCGTGCTCGGCCGGACGCTGAGGTCCCGGCGGGCGGGCGAGGGGCGGGTGCTCCGGTTCACCCTCGACCCACAGGTCTCCTCGGTTCCCGGCCTGACCCGCTTCGAGGTGCTGCTGGCCGCGCTGCACACGCGGCTCCTCGGCTACGGCAACACCTCGGTGACCACCGCCGTCGACCTGTCCACCCGGCCCGAACAGGCCACCGGCCACATCGGCCTGTTCGTCAACGAGCTCCCGGTCGCCTCCACCCCGTCCGGGCGGGAGACCTTCCGCGAGTTCGCCACCGCGCTCCGCGCCGAGCTGCGCGAGGTCTACCGGTTCCGCCAGGTGCCGCTCTCCCGGGCGCTGCCCCGCATCCGGCCGCACGCCGCGCTGGTGCCCGTCTCCGTCAGCTACCGCACCCGCCGCGCCGCCGACCCGGTCTTCACCGGCCTCGACGCGTCCGTGGAGTGGACGGTCTTCAACCACGGGGTACGCGGCGCGCTGCACCTGCAGTGCGTGGACGGCCCCGGCGGGCTGGAGATCAGCCTGCGCCACGACCCCGAGACGGTGCCCGACGCCGCCGGGGTGGCCGAGGACCTGCGTCTCCTGCTGGAACGCGCCACCGATGACCCCGACCTGCCACTGCACGAACTTCTGGAGAACGAATGGGTTCCGTCACCACGCTGACCGACCAGGTACGCGAGATCTGGGAGGAGGTCCTGGGCATCTCGCCGATCGAGGACGACGACGACATCTTCGACCTGGGCGGTCATTCGCTGACCATCACCCAGATCATCGCCCGGATGCGCAAGCGCCTGGACATCGAGGTCTCCCTGGACGACTTCTTCGACAACCCGACGATCGCCGGGATCGCCGGGATCGCGAGCTCCCTCGGCGATGACTGAGACCCTCGACGGGCTCCGTCTCTCCCGCCTCGCCGACGAGGACCTGGAGCTCCTGCTGCTGGTCAGGCACTTCGAGCTCAAGCTCCTGGAGCTGTACGGCAGGGGCGAGCTCAACGGCACCACCCACACCTGCCTCGGCCAGGAGTACGTCCCGGTCGCGCTCCGCCCCCTGCTCGGCCCGGCCGACCACGTCTTCAGCAACCACCGGGGCCACGGCCACTACCTGGCCAGGTTCCGCGACCCGCACGGCCTGCTCGCCGAGATCATGGGCAGGCAGGGTGCGGTCTGCGGAGGCGTCGGCGGCAGCCAGCACATCCACCGCGACCGCTACCTGTCCACCGGGGTGCAGGGCGAGAGCATGCCGGTCGCCGCCGGTGTCGCGCTCCATCTCAAGCGCGCCGAGCCAGGGGCCCTGGCCTGCGTCCACATCGGCGACGGCACCTGGGGCGAGGGAGCGGTCTACGAGGCACTGAACCTCGCCGCGCTCTGGCGGCTCCCGCTGCTCGTCGTGGTGGAGAACAACGGCATCGCCCAGTCCACCCCGACCGCGTCGCAGATGGCGGGCACGGTGGCCGGTCGGGCGGCGGCCTTCGGCATCCCGCACCTGCTGGTCGTCTCCACGGACGTCAACGAGATCCGCCTCGCGCTGGAGGAGGAGGTGGCGCGGGTGCGCGAGGCGGGGCCGCTGGTGGTCGAGTTCGTCACCCACCGCCTCGGGCCGCACAGCAAGGGCGACGACGTGCGCCCGGCCGACGCGGTACGGGCCGCCAGGGGCAACGACTGGTACGGCCGCTACGCCCACGACCATCCCGGGCAGTTCCACCGGATCGACGGCGTGGTCAGGGCCGAGGTCCAGGCCGTCGCCGACGAGGTCGCGGCGCGCCCGCTCTCCCGCTGGGAGGCACCGTGCGCGTAGCGGAGAACCTCAACGCGGCACTGCACGGGCTGCTGGACGACGACCCCACCGCCTACGTCCTCGGCGAGGACATCCTCGATCCGTACGGAGGCGCCTTCAAGGTCACCAAGGGCCTGTCCAGCCGCTTTCCCGGACGCGTGATCGGCACTCCGATCAGCGAGGGCGCGCTGACCGGCGTCGCGGCGGGTCTGGCGCTGACCGGCAACACGGCCGTGGCCGAGATCATGTTCGGCGACTTCGTGTCGCTCGCCTTCGACCAGCTCTGCAACTTCGCCGCCAAGTCGGTGTCGATGTACGGCGGGCGGCTGCCGCTGCGGATGGTGGTGCGCTGCCCGACCGGCGGCGGCCGGGGCTACGGCCCCACGCACAGCCAGAGCCTGCAGAAGCACTTCGTCGGCATGCCGGGGCTGTCGCTGTACGAGATGTCCCCCTTCCACGACAACCGCGCGGTGCTCGCGGCGATGCTGGAACGGGGCGAGCCGTGCGTGTTCTTCGAGGACAAGATCCTCTACACCCGGCCGATGGGCCGGGTGGACCCGCTGTTCCTCCTCCGCCGCGACGGAGACCTGGCCGTGGTGGACATCCGCGACTCCACAGAGCGCCCCGACTGCGTTGTCATCGCCCCCGGCGGGATGGCCCACCGGGTGCTGGCCGCGATGCGCTCCCTGCTGGTGGAACAGGAGATCTCCACCCGGCTGCTGGTGCCCTCCCGCCTCTATCCGCTGGACGCCGACGCGTTCCTGCCACACCTCGCGGACGTCGTCGTGGTCGCGGAGGAGAGCACCGCCGGGGGCACCTGGGGCAGCGAGGTGGCCCACCTGCTGCACGCCCGCGTCTGGGAGCGCCTGCGCGGTCCCGTCCGCCTCGTCCACTCGCGGGCCGCCGTGATCCCCACCGCCGCGCACCTGGAGAACGAGGTCCTGGTCGGGGAGTCCACGATTCACCGTGCCGTACGGGAGGCCCTGCGTGGCTGACATCCGCGTCCCCAAGCTCAACAACAACGACACCGAGTACCTGATCGTCGAGTGGCTCGTCGAGGACGGCGGTCCCGTCGTCGCGGGGGAGGCGGTCGCCGTGCTGGAGACCTCCAAGGCCGCCGACGAGCTGGAGGCGGGGGAGTCCGGCCACCTGCACCACGCCGCCGCTCTCAACACCTGGATCGCTCCCGGCGCGCTCCTCGCCCGCGTCACCGCCGAGGCCACCCCGCCGCCCGCCTCCCCCGTCCTGGAGAGTCCCGCCCCGGCCCCGTCCGGCTCTGTCCTCTCCGGCTCTGTCCTCTCCGGCCCCGAGCCGGTGGCAGGCGAGGGTATGGCGGGACGAGGGAACGCACCGGCTCTCCAACCGGTCGTCACCGATCCCGCCCGCGCCGCCATGGAGGAGTTCGGAGTCTCCGACTCCGATGTCGCGGCCCTGGGCCTGGCCGTCATCCGCCGGGCCGACGTGGCGGCCCTGGTCGCCCGCCGTACCGGGGAGACGACCACCACTGTGCGGGCCGACGCGCCGGAACCCGGCACGGATCCGGATAAAGCCGGCGGGCGACAGGCGGGCACCCACCGCCTGTCGCGGGTGCAGCGCGCCGTCGCGCGCGCCGTCACCGTCTCGCACGCCGCGATCCCCGCCGCGTACACGGTCGTGAGGTTCGAGGTGGGCCCGCTGCTGGCGCGGACCGGGGAGCTGAGCAGACAGGTCCGCAGGCCGGTCGGCCTGGCGGAGCTGTTCGTACAGGCCGTGGCGGCGCTGCACCCCGCCTTTCCGCTCTTCTTCGCCTCGATCGACGGGGACGAGGCACGGCTGGCCGACGCCCCGCGCGTCGGCGTCACGTTCGACCTGGGCGAGGGCCTGTACGTGCCGGTCGTCCGCGACACCGGGTCGCTCAGGGAGATCGCCGAGGCGCTCATGCGTTACCGGCTCGCCGCGGCCGAGGGAGACTTCCGCGAGAAGGACCTCACCGGCGCCAACATCGCCGTCACCCTGCACACCGACGCCGACGTCGTCCTCGCGATCCCGATCATCTTCCCCGGCACCGTCTGCGCCCTCGCGATCACCTCGCCGCAGTCCGAGCCGGTACTCGCCGAGGACGGCACGGTGACCGTGCGAACCGTCGCCAACATCGGCCTCGCCTACGACCATCGACTGATCAACGGCCGGGACGCCGCGCTCTTCCTCGCGGCCCTCAGAACGGAGCTGCGGGCTTGAGCGAGACAACGCTGTCGGACGCGAAGAAGGCACTGCTCGCGAGAAGGCTCCGGAACCGGGGGGAGTCGCGGGCCGTCGTCGCCCGCGCTCAGGGAACCGCCCCGCCCCTGTCCCACGCGCAGGAGCGCCTGTGGTTCCTGGAGCAGTACCGCCCCGGCACCACCACCTACACGGTCCCCGTCGCGGTGCGCCTGCGCGGGGAGCTGGACGCCGACGCGCTGCGCCGGGCGCTGGACGAGATCGTCGCGCGCCACGAGGCCCTGCGGATGCGGTTCCTCACCACCGAGGACGGCACCCCCGAGCTCGTCGTCGACGAGCCGGGACCCGCTGAGCTGCGCGTCACCGAGGCGGCCGACGTGGCCGCCGCGATCGAGCTGCTCGACGCCGATCTCGCCGTCCCGTTCGACCTGGAGCGCGGCCCGCTCTTCCGCACGGTGCTGGTCCGGGTGGCGCCCGACGACCACGTGCTCCTGCTCGCCGCCCACCACACGGTCATCGACGGCTGGTCAAGCGACCTGCTCATCCGCGAGCTGCTCGCCCTGCACGACGGCGAGACCCCGCCGCCCGCGCCGGTCGGCTACGGCGACTACGCGCTCTGGCAGCGGGGCCGGGACCACCGCCGCGAGCTCGGTCACTGGCGCGACCGGCTCGCCGGGCTGCCCGCCCTCGAACTGCCCACCGACCGGCCGCGCCCCGCCGAGCAGCGTCACGAGGGAGCCGCGCTCGACGTCCGGGTGGACGCCGACCTTACCCGGCGGCTGGCCGAGCTGGGTGCCGCGTCCGGCGCCACGCCGTACATGACGTTGCTGGCCGCCTTCCAGGTGCTGCTGGCCCGCTACTCGGGGCAGGCGGACTTCGCCGTCGGCTCCCCGGTCGCCGGACGCGGGCTGCCCGAGCTGGACGGTGTCGTCGGCATGTTCGTCAACACCCTGGTCCTCCGCGCCGACCTGGCGGACGACCCGCCGTTCACCACCTTCCTGGCCCGTACCCGGGAGAGCGCGCTGGACGCCTTCGCGCACCAGGAGCTCCCGTTCGACCAGCTGGTCAGCGAGCTGAACGTGGTCCGCGACGTCAGCCGCTCGCCGCTCGCGCAGGTCACGTTCGCGCTGCAGAACTTCAAGGCGGGCCAGGAGGACGGGCGCGTCTCCTACCTCACCCTCCCGGCCAGGACGACCCGGTTCGACCTCGGCCTCTACCTGTTCGAGAGCCCGGACGGGCTGGTCGGTCACCTCTCCTACAGCACCGCGCTGTTCGACCCCGAGACCGTGGAGCTGCTGGCGGCGCGGTTCGAGACGCTACTGCGCTCGATCGTGGCGGATCCCGGTGCGCGGGTGGGCGCGCTCTCGCTGCTCGGTGATGACGAGCGGGACCGGGTCCTGGGCTTCGGGGCCGGACCCGCGCTCCGGCCGTCCGGCCATGACCTGCTCCACGACCTCCTCACCGCGCAGGCCGCGCTGACCCCCGGCGCGACGGCGGTGGTCCACGCCGGCTCGCCGGCTTCGGGCACGGCGTCCGCGGCGTCTGTGACGTCCGGGGTTCGCGGCGGCTCGCTGACCTACGCCGAGCTCGACGAGCGTTCCACTCGGATCGCCGCCCTGCTGCGGAACCGCCACGGCGTGGGGCCGGACAGCAGGGTCGGTGTCCTTCTCGAACAGTCCACGGACCTCGCGGCGGCGGTCATCGGCGTGCTGAAGGCCGGTGGCGCGTACCTGCCCCTCGACCCCAAGCAGCCTCGCGACCGCCTGGCGTACATGCTCGCCGACGCCGGGGTCGTCGCCGTCCTCACCGCCTCCGACCTGTGCGACCTGGTCCCCGATCTCCCCGAGGCGCCGGTGATCCGCCTGGACTCCGAGGCGCTGGACGAGACCGGGTTCGAGCCTCCCGGGGTCTCACCGGACCACCTGGCGTACGTGATCTACACCTCGGGGACCACCGGGCGGCCGAAGGGCGTCGGGGTGCAGCACCGGCAGGTGCTCAACTACCTCACCGGGGTCAGGGAGCGCTTCGAGGTCGAGCCCGCCTCGGTCCACACGCTGCTGCAGTCGCTCTCGTTCGACTTCGGGGTGACGATCCTCTACCTGTCGATCATGACCGGCGGTGAGCTGCACCTGGCCGACCCGCAGGCCCCGGCCGAGGAGCTCGCCGGGCAGCTGAGCCGCACCGACTACCTGAAGATGACCCCCTCCCACCTCGCCTCGCTGCTCGCCGCGGTGGACGACCCCGCCGAGCTGCTCCCGCGCAGGCTCCTCATCCTCGGGGGTGAGGCCTCCGGGTGGAGCTGGGCCCGCGAGCTGGCCGCGCACACCACGGTGGTCAACCACTACGGCCCCACCGAGGCCACGGTCGGCATCTCCACCCACGCCGTCACCGGCGAGGAGGAGCGGGCGCTGAGCCTGCCGATCGGCAGGCCGCTGCCCGGCGCCCGGGTCTACGTGCTGGACGAGCACCTGCGGCCGGTTCCGCCGGGCATGACCGGCGAGATCTACCTCGGCGGTGACCGGCTCGCCCGCGGATACCTCGGCCGCCCCGGGCTGACGGCCGACAGGTTCCTGCCCGACCCGTACGGCGAATCCGGTGCCCGGATGTACCGGACGGGTGATCTGGGCCGCTGGCTGCCCTCGGGCGACCTGTGCTTCCTCGGCCGCCGCGACCTGCAGGTCAAGGTCAGGGGCTACCGGGTGGAGCTGCCGGAGATCGAGTCGGTACTCGCCGGCCAGCCGGGGATCGCCCACGCCGTCGTCGAGCTGCGCGCGGACCGGCTGGTCGGGTACGTCGTCGCGGAGACTACCGGCGACCGGAGCAGCGTCAGCGAGCTGCGGGCGAGGCTCGGCGAGCGGCTTCCCGAGTACATGATCCCCGGTCGGTTCGTCTGGTTGGACGAGCTGCCGCTGAAGTCGCACGGCAAGGTCGACCGGGCAAGGCTGCCGGAACCCGACGAGGCACGACCCGACCAGGAGGCCGGATTCGTCCCGCCGGGAACGCCGCTCGAAGAGGCGATCGCAGCGGTATGGGCGAAGGTGCTGGGACTCGTCCAGGTCGGCGTGCTGGACGACTTCTTCGACCTGGGCGGACACTCGCTGCTCGCCGCGCAGGTGGTCGCCCGCCTCAGGAAGGCCATCCCGGAGGGCGGGCGCCAGGTCACCATCCTGGACCTGTTCAAGAACCGGACGGTCCGCGAGCTCGCCCGGCTCGTCGAGACGGCCGACGACGGCCCGCGTATGCTCCTGCACCGGCTCACCCCGGCCCGCACGGCCACCTCGACCCTGGTCTGCGTGCCGTACGGCGGTGGCAGCGCGGCCATCTACCAGCCGCTGGCCGACGCGCTGCCGGCGAACTGGGCACTGCACGCGGTCGCCGTCCCCGGCCAGGAGATGGGGCTGATCGAGGAGACCCGGCCGGTGGAGGAGGTCGCGCGGGGCTGCGTGGCGGAGATCCTCAGGGACGTCCGGGGGCCGCTCGCGCTGTACGGGCACTGCGGGCTCGGCGTCATGCTGACCGTGGAGATCGCCCGTCACCTGGAGGCGGCGGGCCGCCAGGTCGAGGCGATCTACCTCGGCGGCATCTTCCCCTTCGCGCGCCCCAACTCGCTGCTGGCCCGGCTGTCGAACCTGACCGACCGCCTCCGCAGCGACCAGGTCTGGGCCAACGCCCTGCAGGCCGCCGGTCTCGACGTGGAGGACCTGGAGCGCGACCAGCTCAAACTGATGATCGACAACCGCCGCAAGGGCACCAGGGAGGCGGAGCGCTACTTCACCCGCCTCTTCACCGACGGCGTCGAACCGCTCAGGGCGCCGATCATCTCCGTGGCGGGCGACCGCGATCCGGCCACCGAGTTCTACCAGGAGCGCTACCGCGAGTGGCACCTGCTGACCGGCTCCACGGCCGTGGTCGTCCTCGACGAAGCCGGACACTTTTTCCTGAAATATCGGGCGGAGGAGCTCGCGGCCATCGTCACCGGCATCCACCGGGCCATCGCCTCCGGCGACACGGCGAAGCTGGGCCGCACCGACAGGTCCACCTGGTGGCTCGACGGCGTCTCCATCCAGGACGCCTCTGCTCGGAGCGTCTCCGTTCAGGACACATCGGCCCGGGCCGCCTTCACCCGAGCCGTCACGCCTCCGGCCGGGCCGGTAAAGGACACGGAGGCCGGAACCGGTCAGGACCCCGGTGAGCAGACCGTACCCACCGGAGCCGTCGTCCGGGCCGGGCGGACCCCGGCCGGGCCCGCTCTCGCCGGTCCCGGCACGGGCGGCGCGCCACCGGCGACCGGGCACCCCGGAGCGGCGGTCTCCTCGGTGAGTCCCGGCCCCCAGCCGAGCATGAGGCGGTTCGCCACCGTGGCCGCGGGACAACTCATCTCGATCGTCGGGTCGTCGCTGACCGAGTTCGCCGTACCGCTGTGGATCTACATCACCACCGGCTCGCTCGCCAGGTTCGCCCTGTTCTCGGTCCTCGCGCTGGTCCCGGGCATGCTGGTCTCCCCCCTCGCCGGTGCCCTCGTCGACCGTTACGACCGGCGCCGGGTCATGCTCGCCGGAGACGTCGGCGCGTTCGGCACCCAGCTGGCCCTCGGCGTCCTGCTGTGGACCGGAAACCTTCAGGTCTGGCACATCTACCCGCTCCTGGTACTGCTCTCCGTGGCGCTGACCTTCCAGCGCCTCGCGTACAACTCGGCGGTACCGCAACTGGTCCCCAAGCGCTTCCTCGGCCACGCCAACGGGGTGGTCCAGATGGTCACCGGCACCGCGCAACTGGTCGTCCCGCTGCTCGCGGTCGGCCTGATGGCGGTGGTCGGCCTGGAGGGCATCCTCGTCCTGGACGTCGTCTCCTACGTCTTCGCGATCGGGGTGCTGCTCTTCGTCCGCTTCCCGAGGACCATGGCGTGGAAGCGCAGGGAGTCGCTGGTCGCCGAGATGGTCGAGGGCTGGAGGTTCTCCTGGGGTAACCGGGGCTTCCGCGGCATGCTGTTCTTCTTCGCGGTGCTCAACGTCTTCCTGTCCCCGCTCTTCCTGCTCATCTCGCCGCTGGTCCTTGGCTTCGCCACGCTGGAGGACGTCGGCCGGATCTCCTTCGCCGGCGGCCTCGGGGTCTTCCTGGGCGGCCTGACCATGACCGTCTGGGGAGGACCGAGGCGGCGGCGGCTGCGCGGCGTCATGCTCTCCACCCTCGTGCTGAGCCTCTTCTGCCTGGTCACTGGTTTGCGGCAGAACCTGCCCCTGATCGCGGTGGGCGCCTTCGGGATGTCGTTCTGGCTGACCATGCTCAACGGCGTCTACGCCACGATCATCCAGGTCAAGGTGCCGCAGCGGTTCCACGGCCGGGTCATCGCGCTCAACACGCTCATCGCCTGGTCCACCCTGCCGATCGGGTTCGGCCTGGTCGCGCCGTACGGCAGCGCCCTGTTCGAGCCGCTGCTCACGCCAGGAGGGCCACTCGCCGGCACGGTCGGCCTCGTGCTCGGTACCGGCGAGGGCCGCGGCGTCGGCCTGATGTACGTGCTGTTCGCGGTCGCCATCGCGGTCACGGCGCTGGTCGCGATGCGGACCCGCACGCTGTCCAGGTTCGACCTGGACGTGCCCGACGCGCTCCCGGACGACCTGGTCGGTTTCCAGACCATCCAGAAGCGTCACATGCGGCAGGAAAGCCGGCCGGTCGCGGAGGTGGCCTCCCTCCAAAGATGACCCATGCGCACGGTGATCATCGTGGGGGAACGCCGACGGGGCGCGGCCACCGGTCGCGCCCCGTCCACCTGCGTTATATGGCTACCCGCGTCCGTTCAACGCGATGGCCTGGCTGACGCCTGGTCGGATCAGTAGCCCGGGGCGCCGGGAATGAAGTCCTCCCAGTGGTAGCACGCCCAGTAGTAGCCACCGTTGACCTGCGCGAGCTGGTCATCGTCCAGCTCGCGGCCGAGCGCGGACAGAGCGGAGAGCTCCGACTTGCCGTTGGTCACCATTTGTTCCCCCTTCGATTGACTTGCATGACCAGCATCGCGACGGCGCTTGGAAACCTTTTGAGAATTACTAGGGACCGGCTTGAGCATCGTCGACCGGCTGGAAGGCGTGCGGCTTGAGAAAGGCGTGCGGCACTTCAGGCCCGCAGGCGCAGCCCCCTTGGGGTCGGGTGGAAACCCGCGGACTCCAGGGCGGCGGCCAGGGGGGAGTCGTTGATGGCGGTGCCGTCCGCGCGCTCGACGGTCAGCTTGCCGAGGGCGCCGTCGCGTACGGCGAGCACGAGGGCGTCGACGGCGGGCCGGAGGCGGTCGTCTCCGGAGAAGGAGAGCAGGGTCTTACCGCCGCGCTCGACATAGAGGATCAGGTGCCCGTCGACGAGCACGACCAGGGATCCGGCCTTCCTGCCCGGCTTGTGGGACACCTCGCCAGGATGGGCGGGCCACGGCAGGGCCGCCCCGTACGGGTTGGCCGGGTCGGTCGCCGCCAGCACCACCGCTCGCCGGCCGCTTTCCCCCGCGCCCTCGGGCTTCCGGGAGCTCCACGGGTCGGGTACCGGTGCCGCGCTCGGCGGTGCGGTGAGTGAGACGGACATGGCGCGCATCCGGTCGACGGCACCGGGAAGGGCGAACTGGGCGCCGCCCAGCCCCTCCACGAAGTAGCCCCTGCGGCACCGGCCGCTCTCCTCGAAGGCGCGAAGCACCTGGTAGACGGCGGCGAACCCGCCCGGCAGCCGCTCGGCGGTCACCGCGCCCCTGGTCACCACGCCGTACCGCTCCAGCAGCACCTCGGCCTGGGCGTGGGCGCGCTGGGTGGCGTCCTCGGCGGGGGCGGGCAGCGTCCACCAGCGCCCGCCCACCGTGGGCGGGCCGCTCCGGCTCGGCAGCACCGCCCGCCGACGCCGGGTCGGAGCCGGGCGATGCGCGGGGCGCCCCGTCCCGAGCGTGGCCCGCAGCGGCGCCAGCGTGTCACCGGTGATCCGGCCCGACCACACCAGGTCCCACACGGCGGCCGACAGGGCACGGTCGTCCGGGACCGAACCGGCCAGAAGAACGCCGGCCCGGCTCGCCAGCTCGCGGAAGAAGAGCGCGCCCCCACCGCCCAGCACCTCCAGCACCGCCCCGTGCACCGGGGTCAGCGTGATGTCGGCGGGATCGGGCATCAGCAGCGGCGCGGTGTCGGCGAAGTAGAGCGACACCCAGCCGTCGCCACCCGGCAGAGACCCCTGCCCCGCCCAGATCACCTCGCCGGAGGCCGTCAGCTCGTCCAGCAGCGACGGGTCGTATCCGGGCACCCGCGAGGGCAGGATCAGCGTCTCCAGCGCCGAAGCGGGCACCGCCGAGCCCTGTAACTGCTCGATCGCGCTCACCAGCGCGTCGATCGGCGGCCTGCCCCGCCGCGGGGAGTCGGTGATGCCGTGCCAGGCGGGGGCGAAGACGGCCAGAGTCTCCGCGGAGACCGGTTCCACCTCCTTGCGGAGCCTGGCCAGGGACCTGCGGCGCAGCATCCGCAGCACCCCGGCGTCACACCACTCCTCGCCTCGGCCACCCGGCCTGAACTCCCCGCTCACCACCCGCCCGGAGGCCGCCAGGCGGCGCAACGCGTCGGTGACGACCGCGGTGCCGAGGCCGAACCTGGCCGCGGCCGTGCTCGCGGGGAAGGGGGCGCGCGTGCGGGCGTGCCTGGCGAGCAGGTCGCCCAGCGGATCGTCCACCGGTTCCAGGAACGCGTGCGGCACTCCCATCGGCAGCGGCACGCCGAGCGCGTCGCGCAGCCGGGCGGCGTCCTCGATCGCCGCCCACCGCTCCTGCCCGGCCACCCGAACCCTGATCGCCCGCCGGGAACCCTCCAGCATGGCCAGCCACGCCGGGTCACCCTCGCGCACGCTCACGTCCTCGGCCACCAGGGGGCCGTGGGAGCGGAGCAGGTCGGCCAGGTCCTCGGCGTCGCGCAGCGGCCGGTCCAGCCGGGCCAGCTCCCGCTCGGTGTCGGCGATCACATCGGGGTCGAGCAGTTCGCGCAGGTCGGCCTGGCCCAGCAGCTCGGCCAGCAGGCTCGTGTCGAGCGCGAGTGCCTGGGCGCGGCGCTCGGCCAGCGGAGCATCCCCCTCGTACATGAACGCGCCGATGTAGTTGAACAGCAGCGACGCGGCGAACGGCGACGCCTTCCCGGTCTCCACCTCCACCAGCCGGACCCGCCGCGCCTCGATGTCGCGCATCAGCCGGACCAGCCCCGGAACGTCGAACACGTCCTGAAGACACTCGCGCATCGTCTCCAGCACCACGGGGAACGACGCGTAGCGGCCGGCCACGTTCAGCAGGTGCGACGCGCGCTGCCGCTGCTGCCAGAGCGGCGACCGCCTGCCCGGCACGCGGCGCGGCAGCAGCAGGGACCGCCCCGCGCACTCGCGGAACCGTGCCGCGAACAGCGCCGAACCGCCGAGCTCCTCGGTGACGATCCGCTCGATCTCGTCCGGGTCGAAGGCGGCGATGTCGGACGGAGGTTCCGAGAGAGTGTCGGGGATGCGCAGCACGATCCCGTCGTCGGAGTGCACGGCCTGCACGTCGACGCCGTAGCGCTCCCGCAGCCGCCGCCCGATCGCCAGCGCCCACGGCGCGTGTACCCGTGCTCCGTACGGGGAGTGCACCACCACCCGCCAGTCGCCCAGCTCGTCGTGGAACCGCTCGACCAGCAACGTCCGGTCGTCGGGCACATAACCGGTCGCCTGCCGCTGCTCGGCCAGGTAGGCGAGCAGGTTGGCCGCGGCGAACCCGTCCAGCCCCGCCGCCCTGATCCTCTCCAGCGCCCCATCCCGTGCCGCGTTTCCGGCCTCGGCGTTTTCCGTCCCCGCGTTTCCCGCCCCCGCGCTTTCCGCTTCTGCCTTCGCCCTTCCCGACTTCGGGTTTCCCGTCCCTGAGCCCGGTGTTTCCGGATGCCCTGTCCTCGTGCTTCCCGTCCGTGCGTTCCCCGCGACCGAGCTCGGTGTTCCCCGGGCTCCCGCCTCCGCGTCCCTCGGCAGCGCGCTCTCCGTACCACCGTCTCCCGCCTCGGCGTCCGCGCCCGCCGAGGACATCTGGCGGAGGAACGCGCCGATGGCCTTCCCCAGCTCCGCCGGGCGCCCCGCGGTGTCGCCGTGCCAGAACGGGAGCTTCCCCGGTTGTCCGGGCGCGGGAGTGACCAGCACCCGGTCAGCCGTGATCTCCTCGATCCGCCAGGAGGTCGCGCCCAGCACGAACACGTCACCGGCCCGCGACTCGTAGACCATCTCCTCGTCCAGCTCACCCACCCGGGAGGACTTCTCCCCGACCAGGAACACGCCGAACAACCCCCGGTCGGGGATCGTGCCGCCGTTGGTGACCGCCAGCCGCTGGGCTCCGGGACGGCCCCGCAGGGTGCCGGCCACCCGATCCCAGACGATGCGCGGTCGCAGCTCGGCGAACTCCTCGCTCGGGTAGCGCCCGGCGAGCATGTCGAGGGTCGCCTCCAGCGCGCTTCTGGGCAGCGTCCGGTAGGGGGCGGCTCGCCGTACCACCTCCTCCAGCTCGTCGACGGTCCACTCGTCCAGCGCGGTCATCGCCACGATCTGCTGGGCGAGGACGTCGAGAGGATTGCGCGGATAGCGCAGCTCCTCGATCTCCCCACTTCTCATCCGTTCGGCCACCACGGCCGTCTGGACCAGGTCACCCCGGTACTTGGGAAAGATCACACCACGTGAGACGGCTCCCACCTGGTGCCCGGCCCTGCCGATCCGCTGCAGGCCGCTCGCCACGCTCGGCGGTGCCCCCACACAGGCCACCAGGTCCACCGCACCCATGTCGATGCCGAGTTCCAGGCTGGAGGTCGCGACCACGGCGGGCAGTCGCCCGGACTTGAGCGCCTCCTCGATCTGGGAACGCTCCTCCTTCGACACCGACCCGTGGTGGGCCCGCACGATCTCCGGGACGACCCCCTTGGCCGAACCGGCCTGCGCCATCATGGCCGCCGGGGTGGAGAGGGAGGCGGGGAGCTCGGGGAAGTTCTCGGCCCAGTGCGCGGGATCCGCCTCCGTGCCCTCCTCGGACCGCTCCGCCTCGGCGGCCCGCCGTTCCCACGCCAGCTCGTTGAGGCGGGTGCAGAGCCGTTCGGCCAGCCGCCGTGAGTTGGCGAACACGATCGTGGAACCGTGCCCCCCGATCAGGTCGAACAGCCGCTCCTCCACATGCGGCCAGATCGACCGCTTGGCCGGGGTCTCGGTCAGCCACCGGTCGTCGTCGGAGGCGGGGGAGGTGGGCGGCGTGTCGAGCTCTGTCATGTCCTCGATCGGGACGACCACCTCGACCTCGATCTCCTTACCCGCGGGCGGCTGGACCACGGTCGCCGGACGGGGCCCGCCCAGGAAGGCGGCGACCTCGCTCACCGGCCGTACGGTCGCCGACAGGCCGACGCGCTGCGCGGGCCGGGGCAGGAGGGCGTCGAGCCGCTCCAGGCTGAGTGCCAGGTGCGCGCCGCGCTTGGTGGCGGCCACCGCGTGCACCTCGTCGACGATGACCGTCTCCACGCCGCGCAGTGCCTCGCGGGCCTGGCTGGTGAGCAGTAGGAACAGCGACTCGGGGGTGGTGATCAGAATGTCTGACGGCCTGGTCGCGAACCGGCGCCGCTCCTCGGCTGAGGTGTCGCCCGAGCGGATCGCCACCGAGATCTCCGGCACCGGGAGGCCGAGCCTGCTCGCGGTCTGTCGCAGCCCGGCCAGCGGCGCCCGGAGGTTGCGCTCGATGTCGACGGCCAGAGCCTTGAGCGGCGACACGTAGAGGACCCGGCACAGCCTCGGCGGCTTCTCGTCCCGCCGGGAACGGCTCCGCCTCCCCCCGGCGCCCGTGCCGCCCGTCATGTCCGGGACGGCGGCGCCCGCCGGGGCGTCCATGATCGTGGTGGCGGCTCCGGCGCTTCCGGGGAACCCGGCGTCCTCGCCGGGCGGGGGAGACCCGGTGGCCGAGTGCCCGGCCGCCAGCCGGTCGAGCGACCACAGAAAGGCGGCCAGCGTCTTGCCGGAGCCCGTGGGGGCGACCACCAGGGTGTTGTCACCCCGGGCGATCGCCGCCCACGCCCCCTCCTGTGCCGCGGTCGGCGCGGCGAAGGCCCCGGTGAACCAGTCCCTGGTCATCCGGGTGAAGTGCCCCAGCGCCCCGTCCGCGCCCGCCGTCTCGCTCATCGCGCCCCCTGCCTCCCGGCTCGGCCGACCAACCGGGCCACCGCCCATACTGCACGGCGCCACCGACAGAACCCGTCACCGCCTGCCGCGGGCCGGTGGCCGGCTCATCGGCTGCGGATACGTGATCCATCGGTGCCACCGCCAGATCACCGGATCTGTACGCCGGAGGCGTTCGACGGGGCACCGCCGGTATGGCTCGCCCCAGGAGTAGGTTGGCTCCTGTCGCCACAGGCATGCTTTGGCGAACACAGGACGCATTGAGTGGTGAGCTAACGGTGAGCATCGACTACCAGGCCATCGAGGCGAAACGCGAGCGGATCAAGGCGGAGCACCTCGGGGAGAACCGTCCGCCGAGCAGCGCGAGAGGGCTGCACCACTTCGCGCTGATCTCCTCAGACGTCGAGACGACGATCAGGTTCTACCAGGACCTGCTGGAGTTCCCCCTCACGGAGATCTTCGAGAACCGCGACTACCAGGGGTCGAACCACTTCTTCTTCGACATCGGCAACGGCAACCTCCTCGCCTTCTTCGACTTCCCGGGGCTGGACCTCGGCCCCTACCGGGAGGTCCTCGGCGGGCTCCACCACGTCGCCATCTCCGTGGACCCCTCCACCTGGGAGCGCCTGCGAGGCAAGCTGGCGGCGGCGGGCGTGCCGCACCAGGTGGAGAGCGGTACCTCCATCTACTTCACCGACCCGGACGGGGCGCGCGTGGAACTGCTCGCCGACCCCCTCGGCGAGATGTACGGCTCCCGCGTGCTCTGACGGTCCGCGCCGCCCCTCAGCCGCGAGCCGGTCGCCCTCGGTTACGGTTCCCGCGTGCTCCGACGGTCCGCCCTGCCCCCGTGGCGGCCCGTACTCCCGCCGACGCGCGGACCCCGCCCCCGCCGGTCCCCGTCCCCGGGTCTCCCTTTCACCGGGACCGGGCGACCGGGACGCCGCCGACGTGCGGCGTGCCGGTCGCGGGCCGCGGCACGCCGGTGTGGTCTCATACTTGGGGCATGCGCCTGTCGGATTTCTGGAAGCGGATGAAGCTGCACTTCGGTGACCAGTACGCCGAGTCGTGGGCCCATGACTACGTCATCGCCGACCTCGGCGGCCGGACCGTGATCCAGGCGCTGGCCGAGGGGGTCGGGGCGAAGGAGGTCTGGCACGCCGTGTGCGGGGTGACCGACGTCTCTCCCAGGCTCCGCTGAGGAGTGGCCGGGGATGGTCAGAAGGGCTCCGTGGGTGGAGCGAGAAGTCTCTCCACCGAGCCGGCCGCGTGCACGGGGTCGTCGGCACTCTCCTCGCCGTCCGGCGACCACAGAAACAGCCAGCCGTCCCTGACGGGGGTGGCGAAGACGATGGTCTGTCGGCCGCTGTCCGGATGCCATACCCACAACACCGGAGCGGCGCCTCCGAGGGTGCGGCTCACCAGCCCCCGTTGTCGCAGTTCGGCGGCCAGGGAGTCGAGATGGGCTAGGCGTTGCTGCGTGAACGTGTTGGGCACGTCGGGCACCTCGGGTCGTTTCCCCTCAGGATCACCCCAGGTCAGCCTGGTTACAACAGGCTCAGGACAATTCCCGGAAATATCGCCTCCCGGATGGGTCCGCGCTCCTCGCGGCCACGGCCCCAGGTCTGTGACCGGCCCCGCGCGGAAGAGTCCCGCGGTGGATCACGGTTCCCGGAACACGTGATGCCAACGGGCCGCGATCGAACAGTCGTTCGGCTATATTGAACAGGCCGTCACTCCTGGCGTGCCCTCCCGAAATTGTCGGCGGCACCCCGTAGCTTTCTGGCAACCGATCCAACCCGCGACCCTCCAGGGGGGCTCCCATGGCAGCTAACGACCGCGAGAAGGCGCTCGAGACCGCGCTCGCTCAGATCGAGCGGCAGTTCGGCAAGGGCTCCATCATGCGCCTGGGCGACGAGACCCGGGCGCCCATCGAGGTGGTCCCCACCGGTTCCATCGCGCTCGACGTGGCGCTCGGCATCGGGGGCTTCCCGCGCGGCCGTATCGTCGAGGTCTACGGTCCCGAGTCCTCGGGAAAGACCACGATCGCCCTGCACGCGGTGGCCAACGCCCAGCGTGGCGGCGGCATCGCCGCGTTCATCGACGCCGAGCACGCGCTCGACCCCGAGTACGCCCAGAAGCTGGGCGTCGACACCGACGCGCTGCTCGTCTCCCAGCCGGACACCGGCGAGCAGGCGCTGGAGATCGCCGACATGCTGATCCGGTCCGGCGCCGTCGACCTGCTGGTCATCGACTCGGTCGCGGCCCTGGTGCCCAAGGCCGAGATCGAGGGTGAGATGGGCGACAGCCACGTCGGCCTCCAGGCACGCCTGATGTCCCAGGCGTTGCGCAAGGTCGCGGGCGCGCTCAACAACACCGGCACCACCGCGATCTTCATCAACCAGCTCCGCGAGAAGATCGGCGTCATGTTCGGCTCGCCCGAGACCACGACCGGTGGAAAGGCGCTGAAGTTCTATGCCTCGGTCCGTCTCGACATCCGCCGTATCGAGACGCTGAAGGACGGCACCGAGGCGGTCGGCAACCGCACCCGGGTGAAGGTCGTCAAGAACAAGATGGCCCCGCCCTTCCGGGTGGCCGACTTCGACATCCTCTACGGCGTCGGCATCTCCCGCGAGGGCGGCCTGATCGACATGGGTGTGGAGCACGGCTTCGTCCGCAAGTCCGGAGCCTGGTACACCTACGAGGGCGACCAGCTCGGCCAGGGCAAGGAGAACGCGCGAAACTTCCTCAAGAACCACCCGGACATGGCGAACGAGATCGAGAAGAAGATCAAGGAGAAGCTCGGCGTCGGCCCGCGCGTCGACAGCCCGGCCACCCCGCCGCCTGCCGCTCCGGTGACCGCCGCGTCCGGCCGTGGTTCCGGCCCGGCTCCGGCGGCCGCCGCGTCCGGTCGCGGTTCCAAGGCGGCCACTCCCAAGCCGGGTGACGCCTGATTCGGGCTGAACGATGATGATGGGAGCCGACCTCGGTCCGCCCGGTGAGGTCGGGCCGAGAGACTGGGGTGCCTGGCCTGACGAGCCCCAGGTCGGCTCGCCGGGCAGAAGCGGGCGGGGGCGGGGCGATGGTCTCCCCGCTTCCGAGGGGGAGGCCGCAGGTCCTGCCGGTGGCGAGCCGCGAAGCCGGAAGGGACGTGGCTCCCGGCGTGGTGGGCGACGGTCCGGGGTCGGCTCCCCGGGCGCCCTTCCTGATGGCTTCCTTCCTGACGGACCGGTCGAGGAATCTCCCGCGGGGAAGGGAGCCGGGGCCGATCCGCAGGCGGTGGCGCGGGCGATCTGCCTGCGGCTGTTGACGATGGCGCCGCGCACCCGAGCTCAGCTCGCGGAGGCGCTGCGCAAGCGTGAGGTGCCCCAGGAGGCGGCGGACGCCGTGTTGGAGCGCTTCTCCGAGGTCGGGCTCATCGACGATGAGGCGTTCGCCGCGGCATGGGTGAGCTCTCGCCATGCCGGGCGGGGGCTTGCCAGAAAGGCCCTTGCCTCCGAGCTCCGGCACCGGGGGGTGGACGAGGAGACCGTGAAGGACGCGATGGAGCAGCTCGACCCCGAGCAGGAGGCGGAGACCGCCCGTGGCCTCGTGCGGCGCAAGCTCTCCTCGACCCGTGGCCTGGACCCCGCGGTCAGGACCCGCAGGCTGGCCGGCATGCTCGCTCGGAAGGGCTACGGTCCTGGCCTGGCGTTTCGCGTTATCCGCGAAGTGCTGGAGGATGATGAGGCAGAAACAGCGCCATTCACGGAAGATTCGGGCTATCCCCTCGACTAGCTCAAAGCAGCCTGACGCTAGGTCTTTGCTTGCTCGTTACCTCTCTGACGCTTAATCTCAACGGCAGTGAGGAGTTACTCTGCGCAGTGCGGATTGTCATAGCGGTGTAATACGGACAAGCAGGCTTGGCGGATGAGGGCGAGAGAGCGGGCCGGCGGGAAAAGCCGGTGAGTGATCCCTCTGGGCTCACTTCTGTCCCGACAGCGCCGTCTCTTGAGCTTTCCGTGCCGTGCGTGTGACCCCTCGTGTGCTTGATATTTGCGACGCGAGGAAGGTGAGGCGCGCATGGATCCGGTCGTGGTCGTCATATTGGCAGTGGCGGTTGTGGCTCTTGTCGTGATGACAGCCGTGCTGGTCGTGTTGCTGCGTCGCATCGGAGGAGCCGGGCCAAGGGGCCTCACCTCGGAGCAGGAGGCCGAGGTCTCGACCCAGCTGGAGGAGGCCAGGCGTGAGGCCGCCGGTATCCGGGCGAAGGCCCAGGACGACGCCGGAGAGCTCCTGCGCAAATCGGAGTCGGCGGTCGAGGCGGCGGCCGAGATGCGCAAGGAGGTCGAGGCCGAGGGCAAGGTGCTGAAATACGAGCTCAAGGAACTCCGGGCAGACCTCGAACGCAGGGAGAACCGGCTGGCCGAGCGGGAGCAGCGCCTCGACGATGAGGCCAGGCGCCAGGCCGACCGGGCCCGCAAGCTCGCCGAGACGGAGACCGAGCTGGCCGATCGCCGCGAGGATCTCGAACGGGTGGCCGAGGAGCGCAAGGCCATCCTGGAGCGGGTGTCCGGGCTCACCGGCGACCAGGCCAGAGCCGAGCTGGTCCGGGAGATCGAGAACCAGGCCAAGCGCGAGGCGGCCCTGATCGTCAGGGAGATCGAGAGCGAGGCACGCAAGGAGGGCGAGAAGCGCGCCACTAAGATCGTTACATTGGCGGTCCAGCGGGTGGCCACCGAGCAGACCGCCGAGTCCGTCGTGAGCGTCCTGCACCTGCCGGGTGACGAGATGAAGGGGCGCATCATCGGCCGCGAGGGCCGTAACATCCGTGCCTTCGAGTCGACCACCGGAGTCAACCTGATCATCGACGACACGCCGGAAGCCGTGTTGCTGTCGTGCTTCGACCCGGTCCGCCGCGAGACCGCGCGGCTGACCCTGGAGAAACTCGTCCTCGACGGCCGCATCCATCCGCAGCGCATCGAGGAGGCCCACGAGCGCAGCAAGGCCGAGGTCCAGGAGCTGTGCGTGCGGGCGGGGGAGGACGCCCTGGTGGAGCTCGCCATCACCGACATGCACCCCGAGCTGGTCACCCTCCTCGGCCAGCTCCGCTACCGCACCTCCTACGGTCAGAACGTGCTCGGCCACCTCATCGAGTCCGCCCACATCGCCGGCATCATGGCGGCCGAGCTGCGGCTCGACACGACGCTGCTCAAGCGCTGCACGCTCCTGCACGACATCGGCAAGGCCCTCACCCACGAGGTCGAGGGCAGCCACGCGCTCATCGGCGCCGAGATCGCCAGGCGGTACGGCGAGCACGAGGACGTGGTCCACGCCATCGAGGCCCACCACAACGAGGTCGAGGTCAAGACCGTCGAGGCCGTCCTCACCCAGGCCGCCGACGCGATCAGCGGCGGCCGTCCGGGCGCCCGCCGAGAGTCGCTGGAGGCCTACGTCAAGCGACTGGAGCGCCTGGAGGAGATCGCCGCCTCCTACGAGGGGGTCGAGAAGGTCTTCGCCATGCAGGCGGGCCGTGAGATCAGGGTCATGGTCAAGCCGGGCTCGGTCGACGACATCCAGGCTCAGGTGATCGCCCGCGACGTCGCCAAGCAGGTCGAGGAGGAGCTCACCTACCCCGGTCAGATCCGCATCACGGTCGTCCGTGAGTCCCGGGCCACCGAGTTCGCCCGCTGACCGGCCCGGCACTCGAAAGGTCGCCCGCCGGACGGAGACTCGCGCCGGGGGCGGGAGGCCGCAGGTGAGCGTTCAGACGTGGAAGATCTGCTGGTAGAAGGCGAGCTCGGTGGCCAGCGCCGCGCTGCGGGTCTCGGCGCGGCGGAAGCCGTGGGCCTCGCCCTCGAACGTGAGGTAGGTGCAGGGAATGCCACGCTCGGCGAGGGCGTCGACGAAGGCCTGCGACTGCTCAGGCGGGACCACGGGGTCGGAGAGGCCCTGCAGGAGCAGCATCGGGCAGCTCACCCCGGCCACCTGGCCGAGAGGCTCGCGCGAGGCGTACAGAACAGGATCTTCCGGGCCGATCAGCCATTCGATGTAGCGTGACTCGAAGTCGTGGGTGGTCGCGCTGAACGTGGCGAGCGAGCTTATGCCGTAGTAGGAGACGCCCCCGGCGAACGCGTCGGACGTGCAGCAGGCCGCCATGACCGTCCAGCCGCCCGCGCTGCCGCCCCGGATCGCGATCCGCGCCGGGTCGGCCAGTCCCTCCGCGGCCAGCCATTCGGCCGCGGCGATCGAGTCCTCGACGTCGACCACGCCCCACTGGCCGCGCAGCCGCTCGCGGTAGGCGCGGCCGTAGCCGGTGGAACCGCCGTAGTTGACGTCGATCACCCCGATGCCCCTGCTGGTGAAGAACGCCTTCTCCAGGTCGAGCGCTCCGACGCTGTGCCCGGTCGGCCCGCCATGCACGAACACGACGTACGGCGGGGGACCCTCGCCGCGCGCCGAGGGGTTGGACGGCGGGTAGAGGAACGCGTGCACCTCGCGCCCGAACCGGCTCTCGAACTCCACGGTTCTGGGGAGTGGCAGGTAGGCGGGGTCGGGCAGCTCGTTGATGTCCCTGCGCAGCTCCTGCGCGTCGCCGGTCACCGTGTCGACCCGGACGATCGAGCGGGACAGCGCCGGGCCGTACCCGATACCGACCAGGGCGTGCCCGTCGGTGGCCAGCGCCGGATCCCAGCCGTCGTAGGGCACGTCCAGGTCGCTCAGCAGGCCGCTGTCCGGGTCGAAGACGCCCAGCCGCAGACCGCCCAGCCCGTGCAGGACCGCGAGGCTGCCGTCGGCCATCAGCGCGTACGGTGTCGCGCCGAGCTGCCACAGCGGGCCCGCGAACTCCTCCTCCGCCGGGTAGAGCGCCCGGGTCGCGGTGCCGTATATCCCGACCAGGTAGAGGTTCCACCAGCCGGACCAGTCGGAGATCGCGTAGAGGTGCCGCTCGTCACGCCACTGCGGGGCGAGCACCGACTCGGAGATGCCCCCCTTGACCTTCCAGGAGGTGCCGTCGGCCAGCCGGCAGACCCGCAGCTCGGTACCGTTCCACGGCATCTGGGGATGGTTCCAGCAGATGAAGGCCAGGTGCTCGCCGTCGGGGGAGACGGTGGGGGAGGCGTAGAAGTCGTGCCCGCTGATCCGCTCGCGGGGCTCGGCCTCGCCGGAGAGGGGGATCGACACGATCGACCGGCTCACCTCACCGTCGTCGTGCCGCTCCCTGACGCACCAGACCTGACCGTCGTGGACGAGGAGGTCCGCGTAGCGCAGGGCGGCGGGCTGCTCGGGCTCGGGTGTGAGCGGCCGGGGCTCGCCATCGGTGGGCAGCAGGTAGAGCCGCTGGTCTGTGAAGTTCGTGAACACCAGGCCCTCGCCGGGCACCACCGCGTACGACCGCCCGCCGTACTCGTGGACCCTGGTCCTGGCGCTCCACGGCGCGCTCAGCAACTCGCGCCGCGTGCCGTCCGCGCTCTGGTGCACGATGGTGGTCCGCCCGCCCTCGGCGGGACGGTCCTCGGTCCACCAGACCTCCTCGCCGAGCACCGTCGGGAACCCGAGGCGCAGCCCGGAGCGGGCGACGTCGGAAGTGGAGATCGGCGAGGGCCAGGTGGCGTACGGCAGGATGGCCTGCTCGGGGGACATGGCGCAATCCTGCCCGATAACCCGCTCCGTGTCGCCGGTATCACGCTCGCGTCACCAGAGATATGCCGCCGGCGGTCGGCACGAGCCGCAGGATCGGGGGGGAATGAGGGGGTAGAGGTAGTTGATCCGACCTCTTCCACAGGTGAGGATTTCACCGCCGGTGGGACCCTCACCTGCCGCGGAGCACCCGGCCCGGCATAGGAGGAGGGCGGCCACCGGACCCGGTGACCGCCCTCGACCGCTGTGGTTTCTATGGCGCCGGATTTCCCGGGCCGCCCTCGACCGCGGTCGGTGAGTCGGGCCGGGCGATCGGCTGTGCTGCCGTCTTCCTGCTGCGACGGCTCCGCATCTCCAGCCAGGTGGCGACGGTGCCCACCATCACGTTGATGATGATGTAGATGATCGCGATGACGATCACCGCGGGAATGATGTTGTTGAAGTTGGAGGGCAGCACGCGCGCCCCCGCGTTCAGCAGGTCCTCGAACGACACGATGAAGCCCAGGGCGGTGTCCTTCAGCAGCACCACCAGCTGCGCGACGATGGCCGGCATCATCACGGTGACAGCCTGCGGCAGCAGGATCATCCGCATCACCTGACCGGGACGCAGGCCGACCGCCAGCGCGGCCTCCCGCTGTCCCCGGGGGATCGACAGGATGCCCGCCCGTACGATCTCCGCCAGCACCGAGCCGTTGTACAGGACCAGGCCGACGACCACCGCGGTGAACGGCGTCACGGTGAGCCCGAAGACCGCGCTCCCGCCGAACATCACCGCGAAGATCATGATCAGCAGCGGGATCGCCCTGAAGAACTCGACCACCGCACCCGCCGCGAGGCGGATCCAGGCCCGCTCCGAGAGCCGGCCGATGCCGAAGACGAAGCCGAACGGCACCGCGATCACGGCGGCGACCGCGGCCGCGCTGAGCGTGTTCAGCAGGCCGGGCAGGATCAGGTTGAGCCACACGTCGCCGCGCAGGAACGGCGTCCACATCTCGGCGCTGAGCTGGTTCTTCTCGTCGAGCTTGGTCACCATCACGTACACCGCGAACAGCGTGGCGGCGATGACCAGCACGGTGAGCACGGTGTTGCGGATCCTGGCCCTGGGACCGGGAATGTCGTACAGGACGCTGACGCGCTCGGAGTTCCCGGCGCGCCCGCGCGCCGGGCGCCGGGGGCGCTCGGTGGTCACCGCGGTCATCGGACCACCGCCAGACGCTTGGCCAGCCAGCCGAACAGCAGCCCGGTCGGCAGGGTCAGGATCAGGAAGCCCAGCGCGAACCCGGCGAAGATCTGCACGACCGCGTCGCCGTGCGCCTCGAAGAGCGTTTTCATCGTCAGGGACGCCTCTCCGACCCCGATGGCGGCGGCGATCGTGGTGTTCTTGGTCAGCGCGATCAGGATGCTGCCCAGCGGGGCGATCACCGCGCGGAACGCCTGGGGCAGCACGATCAGCCTCAGGTTCTGGCCGAAGGTGAGCCCGATGGCGCGGGCCGCCTCGGCCTGGCCGACCGGCACCGTGTTGATCCCGGCCCTGATCGCCTCACAGACGAACGCCGCGGTGTAGGCGGACAGGCCGATGATGGAGAGCCACATGTAGTTGGTGGACAAACTTGTGGAGAACGAGACGTCCAGGACCAGGCCGAGGCCCAGCCCGCAGAACACGATCACCAGGGTCAGCGGGGTGTTCCGCAGGACGTTCACGTACGTCGTGCCGATTCCGCGCAGCACAGGTAACGGGCTGACCCGCATCCCCGCGAGGATCGTCCCGAGCACGAGCGCCACCAGCCCACTGGCGAGGGTGAGCCGGATCGTCAGCCAGAAAGCGCCCAGAATGACCGGGAATTCATCGAAGAGTGCCTGCACTCGTCCCTCCAGTGGTCACCGGCCGGGGCGTCCGCGCGCCCCGGCCGAGATGTGACCGGTCAGTAGCGATCGACAGCCGGCGGGGTGGTGAAGAACTTCCCGAACTCCCCGAAGTTGGCGTCGACGGCCTTCTTCCAGCTGCCGTCCTGGAACATCTTCTCCACCGCCGCGTTGACCTTCTCGCGGGTCTCCTTGTCCTCCAGCTTCAGGCCGATGCCGTACTTCTCCTCGGAGAAGGGCTGGCCGACGAGGCGGAACTTGCCGGGGGACTGGGCGGCGAAGCCGGCCAGGATCGTCGCGTCCGTGGAGATCGCGTCAACCTGCTTGTTCTCCAGCAGCGGCAGGCAGGCGCCGTAGCCCTGCTGCTCGGTGAGGAACTGGCTCTTCCACTCGTCGCCGAACTTCTCGACCAGGCGCGCGGGAGAGGACGAGCCCTGAGCGCCGCAGACCTTCTTGGTCTTGAGGTCCTCGACACTGCTGATCGTGGTGTCGTCCGCCCGGGTCAGGATGTCCTGGCCGGTGACCAGGTAAGGGCCGGCGAAGGAGACCTTCTTCTTGCGGTCGTCGGTGATCGAGTAGGTCGCGATCACCGCGTTGACCTGGCCCTGCTGGATGAAGGACTCACGGTTGGCCGAGATGGCCTCCTTGAACTCAATCTTGTCGTCGGCGTAGCCGAGCTCCTTGGCGACATATCTGGCCACATCGACGTCGAAACCCTTGAAGGAGCCGTCGGGCTGCTTCTGCCCGAGGCCGGGCTGGTCGACCTTGATACCCACGACGAACTTGTCGCTTCCGCTGCCGCCGTCACCGCACGCGGTCAGGCCGGCCATCGCCGCGGCGGCTGCGATCACCACGGCTCCAATACGACGTACACGCATTCTTGCTACCTCGTCTTTCCTCAGGGGTTGAACAGAGCCGTCAGTGAGTGAGGATCTTGGAAAGGAAGTCCTTGGCCCGGTCGGTACGGGCGTTGGTGAAGAACTCCTCGGGGGTGTTCTCCTCCACGATCTGGCCCTCGGCCATGAAGACCACGCGGTCGGCCGCGCGGCGGGCGAAGCCCATCTCGTGGGTGACGACCATCATCGTCATGCCCTCCTGGGCAAGGCTGATCATGACGTCGAGCACCTCCTGGACCATCTCGGGGTCCAGCGCAGAGGTCGGCTCGTCGAACAGGATCATCTTCGGGTCCATGGCCAGGGCGCGGGCGATGGCCACGCGCTGCTGCTGGCCTCCGGAGAGCTGCGCGGGATATTTCGACGCCTGCGCGCCGATGCCCACCCGCTCCAGCAGCTCCATGCCCCGCCGCTCGGCGTCGGCCCTGGCGATGCCGCGGACCTTGATCGGCCCGAGCGTGACGTTCTCCAGGATCGTCTTGTGGGCGAACAGGTTGAAGGACTGGAACACCATCCCGACCTCGGACCTGAGCTTGGCCAGCGCCTTGCCCTCGACGGCGAGCGGCTGCCCGTCGAAGGTGATCGTCCCTTGGTCGATCGCCTCCAGCCGGTTGATCGTCCGGCAGAGGGTCGACTTGCCGCCCCCTGAGGGGCCGATGACGACGAGGACCTCACCACGAGAGATCGTCAGGTTGATGTCCCGCAGGACGTGCAGGCTACCGAAGTGCTTGTTGACGCCTTCGAGCACCACCAAAGGAGTCTTGTCCCCGTTCTCCGTCATGGTGGATAACGTAATTCTGTAAAGGGCACCCCGTGCTAACCCTGCGGTACCGATCAGATCACGGCCTACTTACCTCCTGGTAATCGGCGGACGGTGACGTGCCCGTTACCCTGAGTCCGGCCGATGGCGGGCCGTACCCGAAGGTTCGGCTGAGCGCCTACCCTTGTCGTGAGATGACTGCCACCGTGGAGAGCGCCCGCACGTACGAGGTCCGTACCTATGGGTGCCAGATGAACGTGCACGACTCCGAGCGTCTGTCGGGTCTGCTGGAAGACGCCGGATACGTTCCGGCAGCCCAGGGGGAGACGGCCGACGTGGTCGTGTTCAACACCTGTGCCGTACGGGAGAACGCCGACAACAAGCTCTACGGCAACCTCGGGCACCTGCGCCCCTCGAAGCTCGGCAATCCCGGCATGCAGATCGCCGTGGGCGGCTGCCTGGCGCAGAAGGACCAGGGAGAGATCGTCCGCAGGGCGCCCTGGGTGGATGTGGTGTTCGGCACCCACAACATCGGCTCGCTGCCGGTGCTGCTCGAGCGCGCGCGCGTCCAGCAGGAGGCCCAGGTCGAGATCAAGGAATCCCTGGAGACCTTCCCGAGCACGTTGCCGACCAAGCGCGAGTCCGCCTACGCCGCCTGGGTGTCGGTCTCCGTGGGCTGCAACAACACCTGCACGTTCTGTATCGTGCCCGCCCTGCGCGGCAAGGAGAAGGACCGCCGCCCCGGCGACATCCTCAACGAGGTCCGCACCCTGGTCGACCAGGGCGTGCTGGAGATCACCCTCCTCGGCCAGAACGTCAACACCTACGGTGTGGAGTTCGGAGACAGGCTGGCCTTCGGCAAGCTGCTGCGGGCCTGCGGCGAGATCGAGGGGCTGGAGCGGGTCCGCTTCACCAGCCCGCACCCGGCGGCGTTCACCGACGACGTCATCGCGGCCATGGCCGAGACGCCTAATGTGATGCACCAGCTCCACATGCCGCTGCAGTCGGGCTCCGACCGGGTCCTCAAGGCGATGCGCCGCTCCTACCGGGCCGAGCGCTACCTCGGCATCATCGAGCGGGTCCGCGCCGCCATGCCCGACGCGGCCATCTCCACGGACATCATCGTGGGCTTCCCCGGCGAGACCGAGGAGGACTTCCAGGGCACCCTCGACGTGGTGCGCGAGTCGCGGTTCGCCAACGCCTTCACCTTCCAGTACTCCATCAGGCCGGGCACCCCTGCCGCCACCATGGACCACCAGATCCCCAAGGAGGTCGTGCAGGAGCGCTACGAGCGACTCGTCGCCCTGCAGACCGAGATCTCCTGGGCGGAGAACAAGAAGCAGGTCGGCCGGATCCTCGACGTGCTGGTGGCCGAGGGCGAGGGCCGCAAGGACGAGGCGACCAGGCGCATGTCGGGGCGGGCCCCCGACAACCGCCTGGTGCACTTCACCCCGGGGGCCGAGGTCCCGCGCCCCGGCGACGTGGTGAGCGCCGAGGTCACCTACGCGGCGCCGCACCACCTGGTGGCCGACGGCCCCGCCCTGAGGCTCCGCCGTACCCGCGCGGGCGATGCCTGGGAGGCCCGCCAGGGCGCCCCGGCGGGCTCCGGCTCCGGTGTCATGCTCGGCATGCCCTCGATCGGCCGCCCGGCTCCGCTCCCGGACATCTCGGGCTGCTCCGCCACCTGAGGTCCCGCACGAGGCTTCGGGTACGCCTCCGCTGAGATTTTTTTCCGGACGGATCTCCCCCGGGACGTCCCTTGCGGAGGTGGCCGTTCCGGGGGGCGTACGCTCATGATCGAATAGTTGGAATCCCCTGCGGGAGCGGGGATTCCGGCGCTGTCACCTTCCCTGCCAGGGCATACGCGCATGATGACATCATGAGTCCTCTAAGGGACGATATTTCGTGATTCATTTGTGATTGGTGTGTGAGCATTTCCCCACTGTGGTTACTGTGGTTCGGCACCCTTCGGAAACCGAGGAGGTTTCCCCCCGAGAACCGCAGGGAGTTTTCCCCATGCATGTCCCTCCATCTCCGGGCGGTCCCGGAGAAACAGAGATCCTTACCGGTCCCGCCGGTGAGCCCGGCAAGCCACGCAGGTCCCGCAAGTCCCGGCGGAGAAGCGGCCCGGCCATAGCCGTCTTCTCCGTCCTCGCCGCCGCCCTCCTGGGCGGGGGCGTCGTCTTCGCCGTCGTGAACGGCGGCCAGGACGGCCCTGGAGCGCCGCCGCCAAGGGCGCCGGAGAGCACCCAGGAGGCCGCTCAGAACCCCGAGCCTGACCAGAACGCGCCGCAGGAGGAGAAGCAGAAGCCGGAGAAGGAGTCGAACACCGCCTCCGGCGGCGATGACACCTCCACCGGAGGCGCGGGTACCGACACGGGCACGGGCACCGACCGGACGGGCCAGAGCGAGTCGGGAGCCGATTCGGCCGCGGGGAAACCCGCGGCGGACAAGCCGTCGCAGCAGCAGAGCAGTCCGCAGAAGCCACCGGAGGTTCCGGACGACCCCCGTGCCGACGGCGCCACCGGCTACGTGCACCCCCAGGGCCCGATCGGCGGCTGACGCGGGGCCGACAGCCGTGCCTCCTGCCTCTGCGCGGCTTTCGGTCATGAGCGGGACGCCGGGGCGCGCTGAGAGAATCACCGTGCCCCGGCGCTCTTTCCCGGGGAGGTTCCCCGGGAGGACTCGGTTAGTCTGGCCGGGTGCTTGTCGCCGCGGCTGTGTGCCCGCACCCCCCGCTGCTGCTCCCCGAACTGGCCGGAGCGGCGGCTGTGGAACTCGACGATCTCCGGGCGGCCTGCGCGGCCGCGCTCGGCGCGTTGCGTGATGCCGGAGCCGACACGATCGTGGTGGTCGGCGGCGCGGACCGGACCGTCACGTACGGCGCGGACGCCGCGGGAAGCCTCGCTCCCTGGGGCGTCGACGTGCGAAGCGGCGAGGGGGAGCCCGTCCTGCCACTGTCGCTGTCGGTCGGCCGCTGGCTCCTCGACAGGGAGCACCTGACCGCCTCGGCATTTCATGCGATCTCCTTCGACGCGCCCCCGGCGGAGTGCGCGGCCCTGGGCGAGCGGCTGGCGGCCACGGCCGGTCGCGTGGCGATGCTCGTCATGGCCGACGGTTCGGCCTGCCTCACCGAGAAGTCCCCCGGTTATTTGGACTCGCGTGCCGAGCCGTACAACAGGGCGATCGCCCTGGCGCTGGCCCGCGCCGAGATCCCGCCGCTCGACCCCGGGGAGGCCGCCGAGCTGTGGGTCGCCGGCCGTGCGGCCCTGCAGGTCCTGGGCGGCTGCGGCAGTGCCCTGCGCGGAGAGCTCCTCTATGACGACGCGCCCTACGGCGTCGGCTACTTCGCCGCCCGCTGGACGGAACGGACGGCCCCGCCGACGGACTGACGCGCGAGATGGCAACGAACAGGTAGGCCGCAGTGGTCACGGTGACGGATGGGCGCCGTGCCCGAGGTGATGGGGATGCGAGGTCGATGGTGGGAACCGTGGCGTTCGGGAGTGTCGCGACGCAGTTGGGGGACATGGTCGCCGCGGTGACCGAGGAGGGGGTGGTGAGCGTGGGCTGGGGTGACCCGGCGGCGTTCAGGACCCGCGCGCTTGAGCGGCTGAGGCTGGACGAGGTGGACGATCCAGGCAGGACCGCCGGGGTGCTCGCCGAGCTGGGCGACTATTACGCGGGCAGGCTGAAGGTCTTCGGCGTGCCGGTGGACTGGCGGCTGACCTCGCCGGTGCAGCGCAGGGTGCTCGGCACGCTGTACGAAACGGTGCCGTATGGCAAGGCGGTGACCTACGGGGAACTGGCGGCCCGGAGCGGGACGGGCGTTCCGGCGCGGGCCATCGGGTCGATCATGGGAGCCAACCCGATCCCCGTCATCGTGCCGTGCCACCGGGTGGTCGCCGGAAACGGCCTCGGCGGGTTCAGCGGGGGCGAAGGCGTGGAGTCGAAGCGGTGGCTGCTGACCCTGGAAGGCTATCTGCAGCCGACGCTCGACTGGGACTGACCGGGATCGGGATCCGCTCCATCGTGCGGCCGGCGCCTACGGGCCGTAGGGCGGAGGCGCGTCGGGCCGGCCGGTCTGACCGGGATCGGGCGCGGCGCCGCTCTGGCCGGTGCCGGGTGTCGTGCCCGGCTGATCGTCGATCTTGTCAGCCATCTCCCTTGCCTTCTGCGCGGCGGTGCTGATCTGCTGGTCGTGCTTCCCCCCGGTCTTCTCCCTGGCGATCTGCTCCGCCTTGTCGATGCCCTTCTTGACGAGTTCTTCGGTCTTGGCATCGCCGCCCAGCATGTTCTTGACCTTGTCGAAGATGGACATGATGTATCCCCCAATCCCGATGCACGGGATGCATCGCCTCTCCCCCATACCCAGCGAGTTGGCAGAATTACCCCGTGCCTCAGCTACCCGTCATAGCCGTCGTCGGCCCGACCGCCGCCGGAAAGTCCGATCTGGCCGTGGATCTCGCCCTCGAACTGGGGGGCGAGGTGATAAACACCGACTCGATGCAGCTTTACCAAGGTATGGACATCGGGACGGCGAAACTCTCCATGGGGGAGCGGCGGGGGGTTCCCCACCACCTGCTGGACATCTGGGACGTGACCAGAACCGCCAGCGTGGCCGAGTACCAGTCGCTGGTCCGGCCGCTGATCGACAACCTGCGGGCCAAGGAGGTGGTGCCGATCCTGGTGGGCGGGTCCGGGCTGTACGTGCGGGCCGCCCTGGACGACCTGGAGTTCCCCGGTACCGACCCGCGGGTCCGTGCCCTGCTGGAGGCCGAGCTCGACCTGCACGGCCCCGCCCCGCTGTACGAGCGGCTCCGCGAGCGCGACCCCAAGGCGGCCGAGACGATCCTGCCGAGCAACGGCCGCAGGATCGTCCGCGCACTGGAGGTCATCGAGATCTCCGGGCGGCCGTTCTCGGCCACGATGCCGTCGTACGACGCCGTCTACGACAGCGTTCAGCTGGGGGTGGAGGTGCCGAGGGCGGTGCTGGACGCCCGGGTCGAGGCGCGGGTCGAGCGCATGTGGCGGGCCGGGCTGGTGGACGAGGTCAGGGAGCTCGCCGCACATGGGCTCGCCGGAGGCCGCACGGCCAGTCGTGCCCTCGGGTACGCGCAGGTGCTGCGCTTCCTCGGCGGTGAGTGCACCGAGGAGGAGGCGAAGGAGGAGACGGTACGGGCGACGCGCAGGTTCGTCCGCCGTCAGGAGTCGTGGTTCCGTCGCGACCCCCGGGTGATCTGGCTCCCCCAGCAGGAACCCGACCTGCTGGGACGCGCGCTCGCCGCGATTCGCGGCTGACCGCGCTGACCTTCCCGGCGCCGGCCTTCCCGGCCGGGCGGGACCGGGAACCACGCCGAACCGGCCTGACCCGCTCTGACGCGCCGGCCGGCGATCCGGCGGTTCCCCGGCCGATGTGCCGGAGGATGGGCCGTTCACCGGGGCGACGGGGGGCGGACGCGGGCCTGGATAGAGTTGGGGCATGCGATTCGCGAAGGGGCACGGCACCGAGAACGACTTCGTCATCCTTCCCGACCCGGACGGTGGGCTGGAGCTGCCCGCGACACTCGTGGCGGCGCTGTGCGACCGGCGCGCCGGGATCGGCGCGGACGGCGTGCTACGGGTGACGCGGACGAAGCTCAGCCCGGAGGTGTCCGGCCAGGCCGGCGAGGCCGAGTGGTTCATGGACTATCGCAATGCCGACGGCGGCATCGCCGAGATGTGCGGCAACGGGGTGCGGGTCTTCGCCCGTTACCTGGTCGACGAGGGGCTCGCCGCGCCAGGGGAGTTCGGCGTCGCGACACGCACGGGGGTCAGGCGCGTACGGCTGGCGGAGACGGGGGACGTGACCGTCGACATGGGCCCGCCCCGGGTGCTGGGGTCGAGCCGCGCGATCGTCGCGGGCCACGAGTACGAAGGCATCCACGTCGACATGGGAAACCCCCACCTGGCCTGCGTCATCGGCGATCCGGTGGCCCAGCTCGACCTGAGCCACCAGCCCGCGTTCGATCCCGAGGTGTTCCCCTCCGGAGTCAACATCGAGCTGCTCAATCCGGTGGGTCCGCGCCGGGTCGTCATGCGGGTCTTCGAGCGCGGTTCCGGTGAGACGCGCTCCTGCGGCACCGGCGCGGTCGCCTCGGCCGTGGCCGCCGCGCGACTGGCCGGTGAGACCAGTGGCACCTGGGCGGTCGAGGTGCTCGGCGGCACCGTCACCGTCACCCTGGACGAGCGGACCAGCTATCTGGCGGGGCCCGCCGTCCTCGTCGCGTCCGGTGAGATCACGCTCTGACCCGCGCGGCACCGTCGCGGGCGCGTCGGGTCCGGTGAGGTCACGCTCCAAGCCGTGCAGGCAGAAGCCGTAACGCCGCCCCTCTGGACCGTGCGGGATCGCCAAGTCGTTTGGGGCATGCTTCCCGACCTGGCAGACTGACGTCTCATGGACGTGGACATCTGGGCCTGGGTGGGCGACACCCAGCGGCAACTGCATGAAGCAGGTAACACCGGTCTGGCTATGGCGATCGGAGATGTGCCCGCGCAGGCGCTGGAAGGCCGATACGCGCAGCTCGACGTGCTCGCGCCCGCGATCGCGCAGCAGGCGGAGAACCTGCAGATGCCCTGGCTGGAGTTCTACGCCCGCTACTGGCATCTGATCGGCCGTATCGGCGACCGCGCGCAGGGGGCGGTCGCGATCTCCGACGCCGAGGCACTGGTCGAGTTCACCAGGCGCGAGGACGTCCGCGAATGCCCGGCCGCGCCCGGTGCCGTCGTGGCGCTGGCCCTCGCCCAGGCGAACGCCGACGGCCCCGGTTACGCCGCCGAGCGGCTGGCCGCGCTCTCGGCACTGGAGGTCGAGCCCGGCTCGCTGGCCTTCGCCTCCGTCGCCGAGCACTATGTCGCGGCGCTCCTCGACGCGGGGCGCGTCGAGGAGGCCGTCTCCCACGCCGAGACCGCCGTGGCGGCGCTGGGCGGCGCGGGCCGCGAGGCGAGCTGGGAGCTGGGGGCCGCCTCGGCCCGCGCGTTGCTCGCCGCGGGCCGCGCCGAGGACGCGCTCACCGCGCTCGACGCCGCGGCCGGTTTCAAGCCGGACGACCCGGTGGCCAAGGGGTATCGCGAGGGAGTGCTCCGTGCGCTCGTGCTCGTGACCCTCGATCGCGTGCAGGAGTCCGTCGACGCCCTGCCCGATCTCGACGTGGTCGGCGAGCACCCCCGCGCCTGGGTCGAGTGGTCGTACGCCATCCGTGCGCTCGCCGGGTCGGCGCAGATCACCAACACCTGGCAGCTGGGCCGGGTGCTCAAGCAGTGGATCGACTACTTCGCGATGATGGGCGGCTACCGCGCCCGGGTCGAGCTGGCGCTCGTCGCCGGGCAACTGGCGGTCGCCCGCCAGGGAATCTGGCAGGTCCGTCTCCTGGCCGACCTGGCGGAGTCGGCGGCGGGAGAGCTCAGGAACTCCGGTGACGTCGCCGAGCGGATCGCCGCGCTGCGCGCCGCCGCCGACGAGGCCACCGCGCTTCCTGCCCCGGTCTCCGAGGACGAGCTGGTCGGCTCCTTCGACGCCGCCGACGGCTTCAACGCCGACCCGGAGCGCTGGGTGGGCTGGCTGGCCCCGCTGTCCGGCCGCGACGTGGAGGGCACCCGGCGCCACACCACCACGCTGGGCTTTCTCGGCTACCCGGCGAGGGGTGCCGACATCTACTGGACCATGCTGGTCGAGTCCGGCGACATCGAGAACGCCGACCCGCAGGACTCCGCGTACCTCAGCAGCCTGCTGATCGAGGCCCGTCAGGACGAGCGCCTGGAGCAGATGGCCGAGCGGCTGCCCGCCGTGCAGCGCCACATGGCCCTGGGGCGCCTGCACACCGCACGGGAGCGCTGGGAGCAGGCGGCGGCCGAGGGAGAGGCGGCGGTCGCCGCCGGCGGCGGTATCGACGCGGCCAGGCTGTGGTCGGCCGCGGCGCAGCAGCTCGGCGACAACGCCAAGGGCGCGGGCATCCTGCGCGATCTCCTCGACTCCGAGGAGATCGAGCAGCAGGATCTGTGGAGGATGGTCGTCATGGCGACGGCCGCCGAAGACTGGGAGACCGTCCGCCTGGGCGCCGCCAGGATCGGGATTCCGCTGCAGTCGAGCGAGGGACCGATCGAGGAGGAGATGGGCCTGGTGCGCATCATCCTCCCCGCCCCCGACGGCAGCCAGCGTCAGGTCCTGAGCGTGCGCACGGGCCCCGCGACGGCGCGCCTGGCCATTCCCCAGCCTCCCGGCATGGAGTACAACGCCGGTGACCTGGTCGTCTTCGAGCCGCAGTTGCTGGAGCCGATTCCGGAGAGCGCCGAGGAGCAGGAGAAGTTCGTCCCGCCTTTCGCCGCGGTGAGCATGCTCCGCCCCGGTGGTTACACCAGCTGGTTCTTCGACGGTGCCGCGCCCAGCCAGGCCGACTGGACGGAGTTCAACGAGGTCATGGCCGAGCGTGGCTGGCCGATGTGGGTCTACAGCGACGACAACTACACCGTGACCCACCCGACCACGGGCGAGCCGCTGCCCGGCGTGTTCGGCTGGATCGCGGTCCCGCCGGACATCAGCCCGGTCGAGCTCGACGCGCTCCTGGACGACGCCACCGAGCGCTGGGTGCACCCGCTGGCCTGGCTCGATCTGGCCAAGGCCGTCGATGTCGAGGTGGAGCGGCACGAGCGGATCACCAAGGAGTACGGCCTGTAGGACGGATCGCCGCGGGCCGTTCCCGAAGCCCGCGGCGCCGTTCGGAGCCTTGAGCCCGGAAAAGCGCACCGCCCGTGAGGAGGCCCCTCACGGGCGGTTCTTTTCTTGGTCATTAGAATCTTGTTCGGCATGTGGGGCGGACTGGGGAGGATTAAATGCTGGACCGATTCCGGTTGGACGGCAAGGTCGCGATCGTCACCGGCGCGTCCTCGGGGCTCGGTGTCGCGTTCGCCAGGGGCCTGGCCGAGGCGGGTGCGGACATCGTGATCGGCGCTCGCAGGAAGGACCGTCTTGAGGAGACCCGCGCCCTGGTCGAGGAGACCGGCAGGCGCTGCGTGGCCCTCGTCACCGACGTGGTCAAGCCCGAGGACTGTCAGGCCCTGGCCGAAGCCGCGGTCGCCGAACTGGGTGCGGTGGACATCCTGATCAACAACGCGGGTGTGGGCACCGCGGTCCCGGCGCTGAGGGAGACGCCCGAGCAGTTCCGGCAGGTGGTGGAGATCAACCTGCACGGCACCTACTGGATGGCGCAGGCTTGCGCCAGGGTCATGAAGCCCGGCTCCTCGATCGTCAACGTCGGCAGCATCCTGGGCGAGACGACCGCCGGGCTGCCGCAGGCCGCCTACAGCGCGTCCAAGGCGGGGGTCGTCGGCCTCACCCGTGACCTCGCCCAGCAGTGGACGGGACGTCGCGGGATCCGGGTCAACTGCGTCGAGCCGGGTTTCTTCGCCTCGGAGATGACCGACCAGTACGCGGAGGGCTACCTGGCCTGGCAGCTTGAGCACCGGGTGCTGATGAAGCGCCCCGGAGATCCGGCCGAACTCGTCGCGGTGGCGATCTTTCTCGCCTCGGACGCCGCCTCGTATGTCACCGGTGCGGTGATCCCGGTCGACGGCGGGATCTTGATCACCTGACCTGGGCGGTCGCGGAGACCTTCTCCCCGAGGCCCGGACGGGCGGGCGCGCGGGGAGAAGAAAGGGGGGCGGGGTCAGTAGCGCCAGTCGACGGCGTCGACGCTGTCGTTGGTCTCGGGGGGCTCCTCGAAGGAGTTGCCGGGATACAGCGTGCGCTCCTCGCCCTCGTAGTCGATCAGCAGGACGTAGTAGCCGGTGTTGTTGATCCATGACGAGACGTTGTTCGCGGCGGTGGAGGAGCCACCCACCCCGCCCGGCATCGGCACGTTGTTCAGATCGGTCGGGTAGCCCGCGGGGATGCTGTATCCCGGTCCGTTGAAGCCGTAGTCGCGGTAGAGACAGAGGCTGTTGAAGGGGCAGCTCGCGTTCTCCGCGAGCTGGACCACTCTCGGCGGCAGGCTGGAGGCCTGCTGAGCGGCCGCCGCGGTGGAGCCGGTGGAGGCCAGGAGCAGGGCGGCCGCGGTGGTGAACAGTCCTGTCGCGGTCCGTGCGAGGTGGGGATGACGCGATGAGATCTTGCCCATGCGAATCCTCTTCGTAGTTGTTTGCTCACTCATCGTGAGCACTCTTGGCCATTAGAGCATCGTTACTTTACGTAGTCGATAGTCGCGTTGAGTAAAAATTCCGAGGCGTGCTTCCGGCGGGGTGGTGCTCGCAATGCATTTGTGCAGGTCAGATGTGAGACGTGTTTAAGGTGCGGATTGACGCGCCGAAAAGCCTCCCGGTCTCCCACAGACTGCTTGAGGCTTTTAGGATTGAAGGAGGTATCTGGAATAATTTGCCGCTTCAGAGGTAGCGAACGCGCGGGAGAGGTGGCATAGTGCGGGCTGCGCTGGCACGAGGGATGGTCATCGCGACGATCGCGTTCACGGTGGTGGGCTGCGGTCCGATTCCGGGCGGTCCGGACGAGGGTACGAAGTCCTCCGGCGGCGGGCAGTCCGCGTCCGAGGCGCTCCAGGATCTGAAGAAGCTTGAGGTCAAGGGCCGCGCCCCGATGACCGGTTTCGACCGTGGCGAGTTCGGGCCCGCGTGGTCGGACGTCGACAAGAACGGCTGCGACACCCGCAACGACATTCTCATCCGCGACCTGAAGGATGAGACTTTCAAGGAGGGCGGCAAGGACTGCATCGTGCAGTCCGGCATTCTCGACGACCCCTACAGCGGTAAGACCATCAAGTTCGAGCGTGGGACACGGACCAGTTCGGCGGTGCAGATCGACCACGTGGTCGCGCTCGCCGATGCCTGGCAGAAGGGTGCCCAGGAGTGGACCAAGACCAAGCGCAAGGAACTGGCCAACGACCCGCTGAACCTGCTGGCCGTCGACGGGCCGCTGAACAGCCAGAAGGGCGCCGGTGACGCGGCGACCTGGCTCCCGCCGCGCCACGCCTACCGGTGCCCCTACGTCGAGCGCCAGATCAAGGTGAAGGTCAAGTACGGCCTGTGGGTGACGCCCGCGGAGAAGGACGCCATGCAGGCCGTACTCGAGGCCTGCTGATCAGTCGTCGTACTCGCGCTTCAACTTGATGATCTTCCCTGTCCGCGCCGACACGTAGACGTCGTACTCCCAGGCGCCCTTGCGCAGCTCGATCTTCCAGGCGCGCTGGCCGTGCTCCCACTCGCGCTCGACCTTGGTCACCCGCGCGCCGGGGACGCGCTTCTTGGCGATCTGTACGGCCTTGCGGGAGGAGATGTCCGCCGCGGTCGTGCCGGCGGCGGCGATGGTGGTGGTGGAGGTGATCGCCGTGCTGTCCGTCTGGTGCGCGGCGAGGGCGACACCGCCCCCAGCGGTCAGCAGGGCGGCGGTTGCGAGGGTTCCGACGGTGATTCTGGTGATTCGCTTCATGGGTCAAGATTTGCGGAGATTTTGATAGGGGCACGCTAAGAGATCGTTAAGCAAGGGAATCCGGTTTCGGATCTCCCCCCTGGGCGGGCCGGATCGGGCTTCCCGGCTGTCAGGGCAGTGCCACCCGAACGCGGCCCGTCATCCGGCCGGACGCCCGTAGGGCCCGGTGCTCGTTCACGACGAGCACCGGTGCGAAAGGGGGAACGCCGCCGCGGCAACCCGCTGAGCCGCTCAGCCGGAGGCCGAGGATCGGCGAACGGCCGCCGATCCTCAGGACGTGGCGGCGGGCAGGAACAGGATCACGCCCGCCCCGCCCGCGGCAGAGGTCCGCAGGGACAGCGAGCCGCCCGCCGACTCGGCGGTGCGGCGGGCGATGTCGAGGCCGAGGCCGGTCGACCCGGCCCCGCTCTCACCGCGCTGCAGCGGGTCGGAGGTGGCGAAGCCGGGACCGGCGTCGGCGACGGTCAGCAGCGCGCCGCCCTCGGCCGGCTCCAACCGTACGGAGAACGAGACCCCCTCGGGCGTGTGCGCGAACACGTTGCCGAGCAGCGCGTCCACGCAGGCGGCCAGCTCGTCCGCGGGGACGGCGACCGGCAACGGGCCGGGAGCCAGGTCGAGGGTGAAGTGCCGCGCCTGATCCTCGGCGAGCACCGACCAGAACGCGACCCGGGCCGCGGTCACCGCCGCCGCGTCGCACTCGGCCCGGTCCCGCACCCGCCGCCTGGCCTCGTTGATCACCGAGGTGACGGCGCGTTCCAGGGCGTCCACCCGGGCCTCGATCCTGGCCGACTCCTCCGGGTCGGTCAGGGACTCGGCCTCCAGCCTCAGCCCGGTCAGCGGGGTGCGCAGCCGGTGTGACAGGTCGGCGGCGCTCTCCCGCTCCTCCGCCAGCAGGCCGGTGATGCGTTCGGCCAGGTGGTTGAGGGCGAGACCGACCGCGTGCACCTCGACGGGGCCGTCGGGCACGGTTCTGGCGGACAGGTCGCCCGCGGCGAGCCGGTGCGAGACCCCCGCCAGCGCGGTGATCGGCCTGATCACCGCGCGGGCCAGCCGGTCGCCGACCAGCACGCCCAGCCCGACCAGGGCCAGGCCGAGCGCCGCCAGCCCGGCCCAGACCTGGGGCACCCCCCTGGTCAGCCGGTCGTCGTCCAGGAACACCCGGACCACCGCGGTGCCCCCGGGCGCCCCCTGGACCGAGACCAGGATCTCCCTCCCGCCGGGGGCGGCGGCGGTGACGCTGCGACCGAGGAAGGCCAGTTCCACGGCGGTGGAGCGTGGGGCCGGGGCACCGATCACCTGGCCGTCGGGGAGGAAGACGGTGACCGGGTGCGAGGTCTGTTCCGTGGTGAGCCGCAGGGTCTCGGCGTCCACGGCGCCGACCGCGACGGCCACCGACTCGGCCTCGCTCTCGGCCTCGCTGACCGCCCCGCTCACCGCCACCGTGCGGACCAGGAGCGCCAGCGGGACCATCAGCGCGATCAGTACCAGGGAGGTGGTCGCCGCGACCAGCAGGGTCAGCCAGCGCCTCATGCCGGGGCGGCCAGTCGCACGCCGACACCCCGGACGGTCTGCAGGTAGCGGGGCTCCTGCGAGGTCTCGCCCAGCTTGCGGCGGAGCCATGACAGGTGGACGTCCACGGTCTTGTCGGCTCCGCCGTAGGGGATCTGCCAGACGTGGGTGAGCAGCTCCCGCTTGGTGACCACCTCGCCGGGGCGGGCGGCCAGGTAGTGGAGCAGGTCGAACTCCCGTGGGCTCAGATCCAGCGGCGTCCCGTCCAGGGTCGCCTCCCGGGTACGCGGGTCGATCCGCAGGCCCCCGACGGTGACCGAGCTGTCGGCGCGGTTCTCGCCGGCCACCCGCCGGAGCACCGCCCGGATCCGGGCGTCGAGCTGGGTCGCGCTGAACGGCTTGACCACGTAGTCGTCGGCGCCCGCGTCCAGCAACCTGACCATCTCCGCGTCCCCGTCCCGCGCGGTCGCCACGATCACCGGGACCCGGCTCACCGCCCGGAGCATCCGAAGGAGGTCCAGCCCATCCATGTCGGGCAGGCCGAGATCGAGTACCACCAGGTCGGGGCGTTCCTCAACGGCCAGCCGGAGGCCGTCGAGAGCGGTGGGAGCGGACGACACGGCGTGACCGCGGTCGCGCAGGCCCCGGGTGAGGGAGGTGCGGATCGCGGCGTCGTCCTCGATGAGCAGTACGTTCGACATTTGCCGCCACGTTAGCCTCCTTCCACACCACGTCAAAAGCGGGTTATCGGCCCCTTAACCTTGTCTTATCGTTTCAGATGGCACAGTGAACGCATGCGCAAGCGTCTTCCCCTGGCCGTGGCCGGATGGCTGGTCACCGGACTCCTCGCGATCGGAGTGGGTGTGGCGGTGATCGACCGTCTCAGCGAGCCGCTGACGGACACCGGGCTCCAGCCGCTCTCCGCCGCCGAGGTCGACGAGGCGCTCGCCCTGGCCTCGTCCCTTCCCGGCGGTCTTCCCACCGCCGTTCCCACGTCCGCTCCCACGTCCGCTCCCACGGCCGTCCCCACGCCCGGGGTCACCTCGGATCCCGCCGAGTCCGCTCCCCAGCCGACCGTTACCGTCACCACCACCGCCGCGCCCGTCGTGGAGCCCGGCGAGAGCCGGGTGATCACCACGGCGGGCGGCAGGGTCATCGCCCGGTGTAAGGACGGCCTGGTCACCCTCCGGTCGTGGAGCCCGGCCCAGGGATTCCAGACCGACGACGTCGAGCGTGGACCCGCCGACCGGGCCCGCGTCGAGTTCGAGTCCGAGGAGACCGAGGTCAAGGTCGAGGTCAACTGCGCGGCCGACGGATCACCCGTCCACCGCGTCCACAGCTGATCGGCCGTGGCCGGGGCTCCCCGTCCGCGAAGTCGGGTCCACGGCGCCGCGGCGGGCGGGGGTCAGGCGGAAGCGGCTGTCAGCCGCAGCGGTCCGCGTCCCCGACCTCCACCTCGGGAGCCTCGTCGGCCACCGTGACCGAGAGCTGGGCGGTCGAGGCGACCAGGCTGCCCCTGGGGGACTTGGCGGCCTTCTCGTCGACCACGATCCCGCGCTCGCCGAGCAGATCGTACGTCTTCGCGTCGAAGATCAGATCCTGCCTGACGCCGTCGAGGCCGACCCTGCCGACGCCGATCCCCTCGCGTCCCGCCGCGTCCTCGGCCCGCTCGGTGACGTCGACCCCGGGGATGGTGCCCACCGCCTTGAACAGCGCCGCCCGCTGCGCCGGGGGCATGTAGGTCTCCCTGAGCATGTCGCCCGCCGCGGTGAAGGCCGCCTCGTCCTTGGAGTTGCCGCCCCGGTCGCCGGTGTAGAGGTGGGCGCGCATCCCGTCGGCGTCCGTGGGGAGCCTCCTGAGCGCCGCGTGGTCGGTACGCATGTATTCGGGGGTCTTCCCGCAGTTCACCAGCGGCATCGTCTCGACTCCGGGCTCCTTGTACGCCGTCTCGGGGATCGGCCAGCCCGGGTAGGCCCTGGGCTCCAGGTGTTCGATCCGCAGCACGCCGTTCCTCGTCCCGTCGGCGGACAGCCAGATGGCCCGCCTGGTCCGGTAGAGGTAGCGGGTCTCCTCATCTGGCTCGCCCGTCTCCGGGTTCATCGCCTCGAAGCCGAAGGAGCCGTACATCGTCTCCGACTCGACCTTGACGAACTGGTCGTCACGTGGGGCGAGGTCCTTCTTCACGGCCGCTCGCGCCGCCCTGTCCAGTACCTCGCTCGCCGAGACGGCGACGATCTTGGGCATCGTCACCACGACCTCCTCGACGTCTCCGGAGGGGCCGCCGCCCGGAGCCCGCGCCAGGGTGATCGCGGTCGCCCCCACCGCCACCGCGAGCGCCCCGGCCAGCGCCATCGCGTACGGCCCGCGCCACCGCGGCCCGTTCCGCAGCGGGTTCCGTCCCCGTGCCCGCGGCGCGGCGGCCGCGGCCAGCCCCCGCCTGGCCGCCTGCCTAGCCTCGTCGGCGTACGGGGGAGCCTCAGGCCGGATGGCGGCCACCAGCTCGATCTCGTCCTTGTTCATCTGTGTGACTCCAGGGAGCGGCGGATCTTGGTCCGGGTGCGGGAGAGGCGGGACCTGACGGTCCCGATCGGGATGCCGAGCGCCTGCGCGGCCTCCTCGTAGGTCAGGTCGGCCCAGGCCACCAGCAGGAGCAGGTCCCGCTCCGCGGAGCCGAGCCCGGCCAGCGCGGCGGCGAGGGCGGGTCTGAGCCGGTCGGCGCTGACGCGCTCGGCGCTGCGGTCCTCGAATTCGGCCGCGGGCTCGGGAACCTGCCGGGCGAGCGTCTTCAACCTGCGGGTCTCCGACCTGCGGTGGCCGGAGATCAGGTTGGAGGCGATCCCGTACAGCCAGGGTCTGGCGTCGGCGCGGCCGAGGTCGTACCGGGCCCGCTTGCGGAAGGCTACGAGGAACGTCTCGGCCGTCATGTCGTCGGCCGTGGTCACGTCGTCCAGCCGCCGCGCCACGTACCGGTGGATCTCGTCGGCGTGCCGGTCGAAGAGCCCGGCGAACCTGTCGGGGTCCGTCAGGGACTCCCCGATCAGCGTCGCGTCGGTCGCGTCGTCGGCGGGCGGGGACAGCGGGAACACCCCGGTCCGTTGGGGGAGATCCAGTGTCACCACCTGTTTCGTCCAGTCGTCATCAAGAGGGAATCCTTCCGGAGCGCGTACGCACTCTCACTCCCTACTCCGCCGACCGCCTCCATCGGGTTCCATAGACGGACATGTCTCCCTTGGGTGTCGTCCGACGGCTGGCGGCGGAGGCTCAACATCTACATGCGGGTGCCGCTGGACCGGGCCATGGACGCCGCCTCGCAGGAGTTCGAGCGGCGGGGGCTGTTCAACGACCCGAAGGTGAAGCAGGCGTGGGAGGCGCGGGTCGGCCGGCTCGCCAGGGAGTTCATCAAGGAGACGGCGGGGGGCGACTACTTCTGCAACCAGAACTACGCGGGCAGTGGGCAGTGCGGTGACAGCTCCCTGACCATCCAGAAGCCCGAGCCGCCGGAGGCCCTGGTCAACGCCCTGCCTCGGAGCAGGCGGCCAAGGCGGAGAACGTCGCGCAGACCCAGCGCAACGCCAAGGTCCGCACCGAGATCGAATCGATCAAGGACCTTGTCAAAGTCCTCGGCCCGCAGGGCGCCGTGCTCTGGCAGGCCATCCAGAAGGGGCAGGTCAGCGTGGTCCCGGTGCCGCAGGGCAGCAACCTCAACATCACCCCTCCCGGCTGCTGACCCCGGTGGCCGGAACCGTCACGGGTGACCGGTTCATGCCGTGCCGTCCGCCTTGGTGGAAGTGGCCGGACCCAGCTCGGCGCCGAAGTCGCGCGCGATCCTGCGCATCCCCTCGGTGAGGTCCCGCCGGTCGAGCGCGGAGATCCGCTCGGCGGGCCCGGAGACCGACAGTGCGGCGACGGTCCGCGCCCCGTCGTGTACGCCCACCGCCAGGCAGTGCACGCCGATCTCCTCCTCGCCCAGGTCCATCGCGTACCCGTGCTCGCGCACCCGCTCGAGCTCGGTGAGCATCCCCTGCAGGTCGGTGATCGTGTTGGCGGTCCGCCGGGGCATGCCGGTGCGCTTGACCAGCGACGCCACCTCGGTGTCCGGACGGTCGGCCATCAGCACCTTTCCCACCGCCGTGCTGTGCGGCAGCACCCGCCTGCCGACCTCGGCGAACATCCGCAGCCGCCGCGGCGAGAGCACCTGGGCGACGTAGACCACGAAGTCCCCCTCCAGCACCGCCAGATTGGCCGTCTCGCCCCACAGCTCGACCATCTTCGTCAGGTGGGGCTGCGCCCATACGCCGACCATGCGCTCGGCCACCCCACCGAGCCGTACCAGCGCGCCGCCCAGGGCGTAGCGGCGGTCGGACTCCTGGCGCACGTAGCCCCGTGCGAGCAGCGTGCGCAGCAGCCGGTGGATCGTCCCGTAGGGCAGGCCGGTCCTGGCCGCGATCTCGGAGAGCCCCGCCTCCCCGCCCTGCTCGGCCAGCGCCTCCAGCACGTCCAGTGCCCGGTCGACCGACTGCACGGCGCTCATCTGACCTCCTCGCCGGGCGACCCCGGATCCTTACGTGCCCCATGGCCGCCGGACGGCTCGTTCACGGCACCTCCGTGAGCCCGCGCAGCGAGGCGTCGAGGACCTGGGCGGTGTGCGCCACGGGGATGGGCGCGTCCCCACGGCGGCGGATCGCCGAGGCGATCTGCATGGTGCAGCCGGGATTGGCCGAGACCAGCAGGTCGGCGCCGGTGGCCAGCACCCGCTCCGCCTTGCGGTCACCGAGATCCCTGGCGGCCTGGGGCTGGAACAGGTTATAGGTTCCCGCGGAGCCGCAGCAGATCGCCGACTCGGCGATCTCTCTCAGTACCAGGCCGGGCACGCCTTCCAGGAGCCTGCGGGGCTCGGACCTTATCCCCTGCGCGTGGGCCAGGTGGCAGGCATCGTGGTAGGCCACGGTGAGCGGCAGCGGGTGCCGTTCGGCCACCGGCCCGAGCGCGACGAGATACTCGGCCAGGTCGACGACTCTGATCGCCCGTGCTCTGTCGGCCCACTCGCCTTCCTCGGCTTCGAGGATCTCCGCGTAGTCCTTCATCGTCGATCCGCAGCCGGCGGCGTTGACCACGATCGTGTCGACGCCCGCCCGCTCGAAGACGGAGATCGTCCGCTTCGCGAATCGCAGGGCCTGCCTCTCCTGGCCCGAGTGCAGTGACAACGCCCCGCAGCAGCCCTGCGACGGCGGGATCACCACGTCGCAGCCCTCCATCGCGAGCACCCGGGCCGTGGCCGCGTTCACCTGCGGGAAGAACTCGCCCTGCACGCAACCGGTGAGCATCCCGACCGTCGCCCTGCGCGGGCCCCGCGCCGGGAGCACGCGCGGCAACTCCTCCCTGGCGGCGGCCGGGGGAGCGAGGTCGGCCATCGCGGCCAGGGACGGGTTGATCCGCTCCAGCCTCGGGGCGATCGCGCGGCGCAGTCCGGCACTGAGCCGCAGCGGCAGCCGCATCGCCCGTAGTCGCCGGGGGTAGGGGAACAACTGGAAGACCAGCGCCCGCAGCGCCCGGTCGTCGGGCCTGCGCACGTGCACCCGCTCCACCTCGGCGCGGGTCTGCTCGATCAGCCGGTCGTACCTCACCCCGGACGGGCAGGCGGACACGCACGCCATGCATCCCAGGCACGCGTCGAAGTGCCCGGCCATCTCCGGTGTCAGCGGTGTGCCCTCGACGTGCTGCTTCATCAGGTGGATCCGGCCGCGCGGGGAGTCCATCTCCTCGCCCCACAGGACGTACGTCGGGCATGAGGGCAGGCAGAAACCGCAGTGCACACAGTCATTGATCAGCTTCGGGTCCATGTCAGATCCCTCCCGCGAACCGGCCGGGGGACATCCTCCGGTCGGGGTCGAACCGTTCCTTGATCCGCCGCATCAGCGGCAGCGCGCCCGACGGACCCCAGCGATCCACCCCGCAGGCGGTCTCAGGAGGCGCGGTGAGCACGGTCAGCCCGCCGCCGAGCTCGCGGAGGTCGTCGCGCAGGCCCGTCACGAACCCGGCGAAGACCGCCTCGTCGACGTCCGCGGGCAGGGCGACCCGCAGGACCGCCGAGGCCACCGAACCGCGCACCCGCGCGGGCAGCCCGCGCGCGGCGACCGCCCGCAGCGCCAGGTGCGCGGCGGCGGGCGGGACCCGCAACTCCAGCAGCACGTCCGCACCGGGCGGTACCGCCCACCAGGCGGGCGCCTCCATGGTGATCAGCGCGCTCCCGTACCCGTCCATGAGCCGGCGCACGGCCTCCGCCCGGGCGCCGGCCGCCACCCCCTCGACGAGCGCGGACACGGTGGGTGCGCCCAGCGGGTGGTCCGGCCAGTCCAGCTCGATCGCGCTCGGCTCGGCCAGGGCGGCCGCGAGCTCGGTGACCAGCGCGGCCGTTCCGTGGCCGGCTCCGGCCCGGGAAGCCGGCTCCACGGTGATCCAGCGGCGGTCGGCCGGGATCGGGTGGAGACGGAAGGTGGCCTCCGTGATGACGCCGAGCGTGCCGTACGAGCCGGTGAAGAGCTTGCCCAGGTCGTAGCCCGCGACGTTCTTGACGACGTTGCCGCCCGAGGAGGCGGTCGTGCCGTCGGCCAGCACGACCGTGATGCCGATCAGCAGGTCGCGGGCGGTGCCGTAGCGGAACCTGCGGGGGCCGGCGACTGCGGTGGCGAGCGTGCCGCCGACCGTGCCGGCGCGCGGGGCGCCGTCCAGGGCCAGTTCCTGCCCGAACCGCGAGAGCGTGGAGTCGAGGACGTCGAGGGGAAGCCCGGCGCTGACCCGTGCCACGAGGTCGCCGGCGGAGTGCTCGACCGTCGATCCGTTGCCGAGAAGCAGGCGGCGGGTGTCGATCAGCAGGTCACACCGCTCGGGGGGATTTCCCCAGCCGAGCTTCGTGCCGCCTCCTGTCGGGACCACGGCCAGGTCGTGCGCGGCCGAGACACGCATCAGCGCGGCGACCTCATCGGTGCTCTCGGGCAGGGCCACCCAGCGGGGGAGGACTCCACCCACCGTCTCGCCGGGGGTCGCCGGGCGGACCGTCACACCCGTCTCGTGCAGTGCCTCCATCAGAAGTGCTCCGCCTGTCCGGACTCGACCAGCGGGTGCACGCCCTTGCGGACCCCGGGGACCTCGCCGCACAGCCGCGGGGTGGGGAAGATCTTGCCCGGGTTCGACAGGCCGCGGGGGTCGAAGGCGCAGCGCACCAGCTGCATGGTGTCGAGGTCGTCGTCGGAGAACATTTTTGGCATATATCGGGATTTGTCCACTCCGACGCCGTGCTCACCGGTGATGGAACCGCCGTGCTCGATGCACAGGTCGAGGATCCTTCCCGAGACGATCTCCGCCCGCTCGCCCGCGCCCGGCTCCGCGTCGTCGAACAGCACCAGTGGGTGCAGGTTGCCGTCACCGGCGTGGAAGACGTTCGCGACCCTGATCCCGTACTCGCGGGAGAGCCCGTCGATCCTCGCCAGCACCTCGGGCAGCGCGGTCCGCGGTACGACGCCGTCCTGGACGATGTAGGCGGGGCTGATCCGGCCCACCGCGGCGAACGCCGACTTGCGGCCCCGCCAGATGGCCGCCCGCTCCACCGGGTCGTCGGCGACCCGTATCTCGAACGCGCCGTTCTCCCGGCAGATCCGCGTCACCTCGCCGAACTGGTGCGCGACCTCCTCGGCCGGACCGTCCAGCTCCACGATGAGCACCGCGCCGGCCCCTTCGGGGTAGGCGCACGCCACGGCCGCCTCGGCCGCCTCGACGGCCAGGGCGTCCATCATCTCGATCGCGGCCGGTACGATGCCGCCGCCGATGATCGCCGAGACCGCCCGCCCGCCCCGCTCGATGTCCTCGAACGCCGCCAGCAGCGTCGTCACGGCCTCCGGAAGCCGGCTCAGCCGTACGACGACCTTGGTCGCGATGCCGAGCGTGCCCTCCGAGCCGACGAACGCGCCCAGCAGGTCGTAGCCGGGATCGACGTCGGCGAGTTCGACGATGTCACCGTCGGGGGTGACGATCTCCAGGCCGACCACGTGGTTGACCGTGAAGCCGTACTTCAGGCAGTGCGCGCCGCCCGAGTTCTCCGCCACGTTGCCACCGATCGTGCAGACCTGCTGGCTGGAGGGGTCGGGCGCGTAGTAGTAGCCCAGGTCGCGGACGGCCTCGGTGATCGCCAGATTGGTGACTCCCGGCTCCACGGTCGCCCGCCGGTTCGGCACGTCGACGGAGAGGATCCGCCGCATCTTCGAGGTCACCACCAGTACCCCGTCGGTCCTCGGCAGAGCCCCGCCGGACAGACCCGTCCCGGCGCCCCTGGCCACGAACGGCAGACCGTAGTCGTTGCAGATCCTCACCACGGCCGCGATCTGCTCGGCGCTCTCCGGAAGCACCACGACGCCGGGAGTGGCCCGGTGGTGGGTCAGTCCGTCACATTCGTAGGTGCGCAGCCGCACGGGGTCGGTGATCACCGACCCGGGGCCGAGGAGCTCCTCGAACCTGCGGGCCGACTCGTCCAGCGTCTTCGTCGACATCGTTCCTCCTGCGATGTGACCGAGGGTCCGGCGACGACGGGGACGCCGTCGCCGTCGCCCACCGGCCTGCATCGGCCGATTAACGACATAACCCTCATCTCGCATTCTCGCTCAGTGCGGGGGCACCGGCGTTCCTGCCGTGCCTGGGGCCCTCGTCCAGCAGGCCGGCGAATTCCCGCTGGGCGGACCGGCAGTCGGGGACCGGCGAGATACGGGCGGGGCCTGGCGGGGAGTGACGGATACGGAGGTGGAGCCGACCTTTGATCATCGTGATCAGGACGCCCCTGGCCCACCCCTCGTCCGCGGTCTTGCGCGCGTAGAACTCCCTCGTCGTCCGGCTGTCCAGCATGTCCAGCAGGACGATGTGGTGGCCCCACGGGATCGGCCGCCCGGTCTGCGGGACGGAGTCCGGCCAGGCCGCCGCGAATGCCCTCATGTAGAGGAGGTTGGTCCGCGAGTAGCCCATGGCCTCGGGGAACGCGCCGCGCAGGTCGATCGAGAGCCGGGGCACCGCCTTCCTGCCCCAGTCATCGTCCGTCTGCCGTTCGAGGATGTGGCGGCCGATCCGCCAGTACTGCCGGATCAGCTCGGCATCGGTGGTGAGCAGGGCCACCCGCCCCCGGCTGCCGGTGATCTCGCGCTTGACGGCGTCGAGCAGCGACCCGTAGTCGCCCCGACCGGCTTCCTCGCCGTTCCTGTCATCACTCATGCACGCAAAGTATCCACTCGGCTCGGCCTCCGCATCCGCCGCCGATGACCGCCTGGAGTGAGGAATCCTCGTCAGGGGATGAGGATTCCTCACCGTCGGGCCGGTCATGTCATGGCATACGCGCATAGGCAGGGAGAGTAAGGAACTCCGCGAAGTCGTCGTCCAGGGCGACCTCCTTGAACAGCGCGGTCGCCTGGTCGTAAAGGGCCTCGTCGTATCCGGGCTCTTCCTTGATCTTGGCGAGCTCCTCGTCGATGATCTGCTCGACCAGTTCCCTGGTCACCACGGCGCCGGTGTCGGCGAGCTTGATGTCGTTGTGGATCCACTGCCAGATCTGGGAGCGGGAGATCTCGGCGGTCGCCGCGTCCTCCATCAGGTTGTGGATCGCGACCGCGCCCAGCCCGCCCATCCAGGCGGCCAGGTAGCGCAGTGCCACGTCCACGTTGTTGCGCAGCCCCGCCTCGGTGATGTCGCCGGGAGTCTGGGCGACCGCGAGCAGGTCGGCGGCGGAGACGGAGACGTCCTCGCGCAGGCGGTCGAGCTGGTTCGGCCGCGACCCGAGGACGGCGTCGAAGACGTCGCGGCAGATCGGCACCAGGTCGGGGTGGGCGACCCACGAACCGTCGAAGCCGTCGCCGGACTCGCGGGTCTTGTCGGCGGTGACCTTCTCCAGAGCGATCTTGTTGACCTCGGGGTCGCGGCGGGAGGGGATGAACGCGGCCATCCCGCCGATGGCGTGGGCCCCGCGCCGGTGGCAGGTGCTGACCAGGAGTTCGGTGTAGGCGCGCATGAACGGGGCGGTCATCGTCACCGCGTTCCGCTCGGGCAGCAGGAACTCGCGGCCGCGGGTGCGGAACTTCTTGATCACACTGAAGAGGTAGTCCCAGCGGCCCGCGTTGAGGCCGGCGGAGTGGTCGCGCAGCTCATAGAGGATCTCCTCCATCTCGAACGCGGCCGGGTAGGTCTCGATGAGCACCGTCGCCCGGATCGTGCCCTGGGCGATGTCGAGCAGCTCCTGGGCCCTGACGAAGACGTCGTTCCAGAGGCGGGCCTCCAGGTGTGACTCCATCTTCGGCAGGTAGAAGTAGGGGCCCTTGCCCTTGGCGATCTGCCGCTGCGCCGAGTGGAAGAAGTAGAGCCCGAAGTCGACGAGGGAGGCGGAGAACGGCACCCCGTCGAGGGTGAGGTGCTTCTCGTTCAGGTGCCATCCGCGGGGGCGGACCACGATGGTGGCCAGCTCGGAGTCGGGCTTGAGGGCGTAGCTCTTCTCCCCGGCGGAGAAGTCGATGGTCCGGTCGAGCGCGTCGCGGAGGTTGAGCTGGCCGTTGATGGTGTTCTCCCAGGTGGGAGCGTTGGCGTCTTCGAAGTCGGCCAGCCAGACCTTGGCGCCGGAGTTCAGTGCGTTGATCGTCATCTTCCGGTCGACCGGGCCGGTGATCTCCACGCGGCGGTCCTCCAGGCCGGGCGCGGGCGGGGCGACGTGCCACTCGGACTCGCGCACGTGCCTGGTCTCGGGCAGGAAGTCGAGGGTGCCGCCCGCCGACAGCTCCGCCTGACGGTCCTGGCGGGCCTGGAGCAGCTCCAGACGCCGGTCGTTGAACTCGCGCTGGAGGGTGGCCACGAAGGCCAGTGCCTCCGGCGTGAGGATCTCGTCAAAACGGTCCTGACCGGGGCCACTGATCTCAACACCGTCCATGAGCCCTCTTTCCGTATCATGGAAAACCACTTCTGAATTGTGGAATAGACGCTACTTGACGGCCGGTTCTCGGTCAAAGGCAGGGTCCTCCTCAGGGGTCGCTCGGGGAATTCCCCGATGATCTGGGGGATGTACTGGGAGACAGTTGGATCAGCGCCTCCCGGTAGAGGGAGAGGACGGACAAGTCGCGAATGGGAAGCGGAGACTTCCCGGGAAGTCGAGGATTGAGCGCATGAAGAGGAACACGCTCGTCGCCGGTGGGCTGTTGGGGGCGGTTTTCATGCTCTCGGGGTGCGAGTTCGCCCTGGACTTCCGTGACCGGCAGCAGGACGTCGTCTCCTACGACGTCACCGGCAGGGTGACGGCCCTGGACGTCGCCACGGGCTCGGGCGACATCGTGGTCACCGAGTCGGACCGGCAGGCCGTCCACGTGACCGAGACCATCCACTGGCGCGGCGGCGACAGGCCCACCACCGAGCATCCGGTGGACGGCGGCACGCTCGCCCTGCGGCACCGCTGCGACGGGATGAGCTGCTCGGTCGACTACAAGGTCGAGATCCCGCCAGGTCTGACGGCCAAACTCGACACCGGTTCCGGGACCATCACGCTGCGTGGGCTGACCGGGGGAGTGAGCGCCGAGAGCGGCTCCGGCGACATCGAGGCGGGAAACCTGGGTTCCAAGCAGTTCACCGCCGACACCGGCTCCGGCGAGGTCGAGGCGAGGTTCGCGGTCATGCCCGACAGGGTGGAGATCAAGACCGGTTCCGGCGACGTGGCCGCGTACCTTCCCAAGGGCGGCTACGACGTGACCACCGAGACCGGCTCCGGCGACGAGACCGTGGAGGTCGTCAGGGACCCCTCGGCGCCGCACAAGATCACGCTGAAGACCGGCTCCGGCGACGCCCGGGTTCTGCTCTCCTGAACCCGACACCGACACCGACACCGGCACCGCGCCGGTCGGCGGACGGAGCGGTGATAACCAGGTGATGACGGAGCGGTTCCCATGGCACCATCGGGGGGAAGAGACCCGGGGTGTTCGGGCGTTCACTCATATGAGAAGAACGACGGACCCACCATCTGAATGGAGCGACGACATAGACACTCGTGAGCCGCTGGACATGGACATCGATCGATTCGACGACCTGCTCGACACCGGTGAGATGGATCTGGCCGAGCGCCAGGCGCTCCGCCGGGTGGCGGGCCTCTCCACGGAGCTGGAAGACGTCACCGAGGTCGAATACCGCCAGCTGCGACTTGAGCGGGTCGTCCTGGTCGGCGTCTGGACCTCCGGTACGGCGATCGACGCCGAGAACTCCCTCCTGGAGCTCAAGCTCCTCGCCGAGACCGCGGGTTCACAGGTGCTGGAGGGGCTGATCCAGCGCCGCCAGAAGCCCGACACGGCGACCTACATCGGTTCGGGCAAGGCGCAGGAGCTCGCCGACATCGTCTCCGCCACCGGTGCCGACACCGTGGTGTGCGACGGTGAGCTGAGCCCCGGCCAGCTCCGTCAGCTCGAGGAGACGGTCAAGGTCAAGGTCATCGACCGGACCATGCTGATCCTCGACATCTTCGCCCAGCACGCCAAGAGCCGCGAGGGCAAGGCCCAGGTCGAGCTCGCGCAGCTCAACTACCTTCTGCCGCGCCTGCGAGGCTGGGGTGGCAACCTGTCCCGCCAGGTCGGCGGGCGCGCCGCGGGCGGCGTCGGCATGGGCGGTCGCGGTCCCGGTGAGACCAAGATCGAGCTGGACCGCCGCCGGATCCGCGAGCGGATGGCCAAGCTACGCCGCCAGATCGGCGAGATGACCACCGCCCGCGAGACCAAGCGGGCGCGACGCCTGCAGCGCGAGGTCCCCGCCGTGGCCATCGCCGGATACACCAACGCGGGCAAGTCCTCGCTACTGAACCGGCTGACCGGTGCCGGAGTGCTGGTCGAGGACGCCCTGTTCGCCACGCTCGACCCGACGGTCCGCAGGGCGCACACGCCCGACGGCCGCCTGTTCACGCTGGCCGACACGGTCGGGTTCGTCCGGCACCTGCCGCACCAGCTCGTCGAGGCGTTCCGCTCCACGCTTGAGGAGGTCGGCGATGCCGACCTGATCCTGCACGTGGTCGACGGCTCGCACCCCGACCCCGAGTCGCAGCTCACCGCGGTGCGTGAGGTGTTCGCCGATATCGAGGGCGCCCGCGACATCCCGGAGATCGTGGTTATCAACAAGGCCGACGCCGCCGACCCGGTGGTGCTGGCCCAGCTGACCGCGCGGGAGAAGCACACGGTCGTGGTCTCGGCCCGCACGGGCGCCGGGATCGACGAGCTGAGGGCCGTGATCGAGCGGGAGCTGCCCCGGTTCGACCAGGAGGTCAGGCTTCTCGTGCCGTACGAGCGCGGCGACCTGATCTCCAGGGCGCACGGGGAGGGTGAGGTCCTCGGTATCGAGCACACCGAGGACGGCACGGTGCTGCACGCCAGGGTTCTGCCCGGCCTCTTCGCCGAGCTGGAGAAGACCGCCAAGCCGGTCGAGACCGTCTGATCGGCTCCTTCCGCCGTACCGCCTCCTTGGGGGCGGTACGGCGGGACGGCGACGCCTTCCCTCACCTCTCGCGGCGGAACATGACCAGTGCCACGTCGTCCTCCCTGGCGCCGAACCTCTCGATCAGCCGGTCGCAGAAGACCTCCAGGTCCTCCTCCGCCTCCTCGGCCAGGTGCCGTACGATCTCCAGACTCTCGTCGAGCAGCTTGTCGCGGTCCTCGATGAGTCCGTCGGTGAACATCAGCACCGCGGCTCCCCGCGGCACGTTCACCCGGTCGACCCGGTAACTCTCCTCGGCCACGCCCAGCAGGAGATTGCCCAGGCGGTGATAGCGGGCCTGGCCGTCGGCGATGAACAGGGGCGGGATGTGCCCGGCGTTGGCGATCTCCATCTCCCCGGTCACCGGGTCGAGCAGGAGCAGGCAGACGGTGGCGGTCATACCGGGGTGGTAGCGCCGCAGCACATCGTTGAGCAGGGCCATCGACGTGCCGAGGTCCGAGGTGCCGATGATGGAGGCACGCAGTGCGTGGCGCAGCTCCGCCATGACGGTGGCGGCCAGCAGCGAGTGTCCCTGGACGTCGCCGATGGCGATGAGCACCCGGTGGCCCAGCCGTAGGACCTCGTAGAAGTCGCCGCCGACCTCGACGTTGTCGACCGCGGGCTGGTACCGCCAGCTGATCGTGAGCCCGGGGGTCTCGGGGATCCGCGCCGGCAGCAGGCTGCGCTGCAGGGTGAGGGCGATCGCGTGCTCCTCGGCGTACGCCCGGAGCGCGTCCACGGCGAGGGCGAGGGCCTGGCCGAGCTGGCGCAGCACGTTGGACTCGTCGACGTCGAGCGGCGGGACCCCGTCCACCCCGAGATAGACGGGGGGCCTGCCCAGCTTGGTGCGGCAGACCACGGCCGAGACGTCGCCGCTGATCTTCGAGTCGGGCACCAGCTCCATCCACTCGGCGGCGGGGATCGTGAAAACCTGGGTGCCCGCGGAGTCGCCCAGGGACATCGCGCTCAACTTGTTCAGCGTGTCCGACGCCGCGACCTTGGCGACGACGACGTTCTCCGGGGGCATGGCGGAGAACCTGCGGGTCCGGCCGTCGGGAGGCAGGGCGAGCGTGCCCGCCTGCCGCTCCAGGATCCTGGAGGTCCCCTCGACGGCCGTGCCGAGGAGCTTGTCGAACGTCTCGGCGGAGTTCATCGAGAGCGTGACCTCGGTGAGGGCGGCCAGCCGCCGGGCCATCAGCTCGGCCCGTTGCCGGGCGCGGTAGTAGCGCAGCGTGGCCTCGACCGTCGCGGCGAACTCGTCAGGCTCGACCGGTTCCGCCAGGTAGGCGTCGGCTCCGCGTTCGAGCCCCTGGGCGCGGTCGGCCGGGGTGATCGCTGCTCCGGAGATCTGGATGACCGGTATCGACGACGTCGCCGGGTCGGCCTTGATCCGCTCACAGACCTCGTAGCCGCTGATGTCGGGCAGTCGTACGTCGAGGACGACCAGGTCCGGCTGGAGCTCCCTGACCTTGGTGAGCGCCTCCAAGCCGCCGGTGGCCTGCACGACCTGGTGTCCCGAGCGGCGCAGCCAGCTCGACAGGATGTACAGCTTGGTCGGGGTGTCGTCCACGACCAGCACCGTCGCTCCGCCGCTACCCATGGGCGTGTCCCAGAGCGCTTCCGATCGCCTCCAGCAGGGTGTCACGGCGGAGCCCCTGCTTGGAGATCACCATGTGTGCTCCCTCCGGGGCCTGCCGTGACGTGGCGACGGTCACGATGATCACCGGTATCCCGCACAGTCGTTCGTCGTCGGACATCCGCAACATCAGCGCGGTGCCGTCGAGACGGGGCATCAGCAGGTCCACCAGCGCGAGGTCGGGCGGGTTCTTCGCCATCGTCTCCAGCGCCCCCAGCCCGTCGGAGGCCTCGTCGATGTGCGCGGCGAAACCGGTGAGCATCCGCCGTACCGTGGCGCGGAACTCCGCGTCGTCGTCCACGACGAGCAACCGGCCGACCATCGGGGCCTCGTCGTGCCGGTAGGGCAGCCTCAGGGTGGCCGTGGTTCCGGATCCCACCGTGCTGGCCAGCTGCAGTCCGCCGCCCAGAGCCTCGGCCAGTCTGCGGGCGTACGGCAGGCCGAGCCCGGTCCCCTTGGTCCGTGCCTGGATCACCCCCGGCACCTGGAAGAACTCCTCGAAGACGCGTTCCAGGTGCTCCTCGGGCACGCCTACCCCCGTGTCGGTCACGGTGAAGACCAGGTCGTGGGTGGCGGCGTCGATGCTCACCTCCAGCCTGACCTCGCCCCGCTCGGTGAACTTCAGCCCGTTGGAGAGCAGGTTCCGCAGGATCCGGGTGAGCATCACCTCGTCCACCATCATCTCCAACGGTGCCTGCGGGATCTCCACCGTGAGCGCCACCTCGTCGTTGCCGCTGGTGGGGTGGAGCGTCATACGCAGCCGTTCCGCCAGTGCCACCAGGTCGACCATGGCGGGCTGGGGATCGAGCCGCCCGGCCTCGGCCTTCGCCATGTCGAGCAGCTCGCTCACCAGTGCCAGAAGCGTCTGCGCCGAGGAGCCGATGAGGTTCACCTGGTGGAGCTGCTCGGCGGCCAGGGGCTCCCCGCCGGGACCCACCAGGAGGCGGACCAGGCCGATGATCGAGTTGAGCGGGGTGCGCAGCTCGTGGCTGACCGTGGCCCAGAACCTGTTCTTCGCGTCGCTCGCCGTCCGGAGCTGCGCGGACTTCTCGTCCAGCTCGGCATAGAGCGCCACGACGCCGCGGTTGGTCTCCTCCAGTTCCTCGGAGAGCTGGTTGTAGAGCGCCAGCACTCCCTGGTTGGTCTCCTGCAACTCGGTGTTGAGCTGCAGGACCTCCTCCAGGGTCTCGGCGAGCTCGCGGTTCTGCAGGCGCAGCTCGTCGAGGGCGGTGGTGGGCGCCACGCCGGCGAGTCTGCCGCGTATCTCCTCTGCCGAGAGCCTCGGCTTGCGGCCCTGCGGGAGCCGTTTGACCATGCTGATTCTTCCCTCTGCGGAATCGACCTCGATGAGGTCGACGAGACGCCCCGCCAGCGTCACACCGTCCGAGGGGCGGAAACCGGTCTCCGCCGAGAAGCCGACGGTGACGAGCAGGGCGTCCCGCTCCAGCCGGAAGGCGACGGAGGCTTCGATCTCGGCCTCGAGGAGTTCCCTGCCGATCTCGCTCAGCGCGGTGGCCACCCGGATCTGGTCCTGGGCCTCCAACCCGACACTCTCCGCGACCTCCCGGCCGAGCCTGCGCATGGCGAAGACGTCCTGGTCGTCCCGGACGCCGACCCTGATCAGCTCGTCCCCGGTCATGCGCCCGGCCTGACGGCGACCACGCAGGCGTCGTCCCTGCGGGTACCGGCCTCGCGCAGCAACGTGCCGGCGACGACGGAGGGGAGGCGTGTGACCAGCCCGGGGTAGGAGGTGATGTCCCAGCGCTCGGACAGGCCGTCGGAGTGGAACAGGACGACACTGTGCCGCGGCACGGTGTACTCGTACTGGCGCAGGGTCCTGGCCTTGTGGCCGGCGATGCCCGGTACCGAGATCATCCCCTGACGGCCGTCGCCGTGGGCGATCCACGCGGAGATGTTGCCGAGGCCGGCGAAGCTCACCGTGCCCGCGGCGCCGTCGACGCGGGCCACGGCGACCGCGCCGCCCCTGGTGTGGCCCAGGCCGGTGTGGATGCGCTCCAGGGCGGTGACCGGTGCGAGGTCCGCGTGCCGCAGGAACAGGCGCACCGCCTCCTGGGAGGCATGGGCGGCGGCGGGGCCGTGGCCGAGCCCGTCGCAGAGCATCACGGTCATCGCGGTGCCGGTCTCGGTGACCACGAAGGCGTCGCCGCAGACGGTTTCCTCGCCGATCGGGCGCGTCAGGCCGCTCACCTGGGACGGGGGCCGCGGGGCGCCCTGCGCGACGAAGTACATGCCGAGCACGGTTCCCCGGCCGGGCATGGAATGAACCTCGTATCCGCTGGCCATCCGGGCGATGCCGCCCAGCCCGATGCCGAGCGTGCCCGCAGTGGAGTAGCCGTCGCGCAGGGCACGGGAGACGTCGTGCATCCCCGGCCCCCGGTCGATCGCGAGAACCTCGACCGCCGAGTCCAGTTCGGGATGCGGCCGGATCAGCATGACCCCCTCGATCGCGTGCTTCACCAGGTTCGACGCGGCCTCGCTCACCGCCACGGCGACCCGCCCGGTGTCCTCCTCGCCGAATCCCCGGATCTCGGCGAGCGCCACGGCGGTACGGCGGAGCGCGCCGATCGCACTGGCGTCCTCGGCGCGCACCCAGACGTCGTGCCGCGAGCGGATCAACGTGCCCATTTCGTCACCGTGATCAGCGTGCCCTCACCGGGAGTCGACTCCAGGGCGAATTCGTCGACCAGACGGCGGGAGCCGCTGAGGCCGAGACCGAGGCCGTTGCCCGTGGTCCACCCGTCGGTCAGCGCCTGCTCGATGTCCGGGATGCCGGGCCCGTTGTCGCTGAAGGTCATCCGTAGGCCGCGCCGTACCCCCTTGTGCACGACCTCGACCCGTACCTGTCCCCCTCCCGCGTAGACCAGGGCGTTGCGGGCCAGCTCGCTGGCCGCGGTCACCACCTTGGTCTGGTCGACCAGGGACAGGCCCACGTTCACGGCGACGGTCCTGACGCGCTGGCGGACCAGCACGACGTCGCCGTTGACGTTGATGGGCAACTCCTCGGCGGTTGTCACCAGGCGGCCGTAGAGGTCTGGGAGTTTTCGATCTGGTTCAGCAGCGCGACACCCTTCTCGAGATTGAGCGCCGTGCGCACGCCGCCGAGGGAGAGGCCGAGCTCGACGAGGGTGATCGCCACCGCCGGTCGCATGCCGACGACGATCGTCTCGGCGTCGAGCATGCGGGAGATCGCCGCGATGGTGGCCAGCATCCGGCCGATGAAGGAGTCGACGATCTCCACGGCGGTGATGTCGATGATCACCCCTCGGGCGCCGGTCGCGACCACCCTCTCCGACAGGTCCTCCTGGAGCGCGAGCACGCTCATGTCCTGCAGGTCGATCTGGATGGAGACGATCAGGATGTCGCCGAGCTTGAGGATGGGTACGCGCTCCATCAGCCCTCAACCGTTCTCACGGCGATGCGGGACTCCCCGCCCTTGACGACCCTGACGCCGCTCGCCCGCAGGGTGTGGGCCAGCGCGTCGGCGAGCGTGGCCTTGGTCACGATGTCGCCGAACTCGATGCCGAGGGTGACGATGGTGTGGGCGATCTGCGGGCGGATGCCGGAGATCACGCACTCGGCACCCATCAGCCGGGCCGCCACCACGGTCTTGAGCAGGTGCTGCGCGACCTCGGTGTCCACGGCAGGCACCCCGGTGATGTCGATGACCGCGTGCTCGGAGCCGGTGTCGACGAGCGTCTGCAGCAGCTTCTCCATGACGACCTGGGTCCTGGCCGAGTCGAGCGTGCCGACCAGCGGCACCGCGACGATGCCGTCCCAGAGCTTGACCACCGGGGTGGACAGCTCCAGCAACTGCTCCGCCTGGTCAATAATGATCTTCTCCCTGGCCGCCGCGTAGCTCTCCACGGTGAAGAGCCCGAGGTCGTCGATTACCCGGGAGAACCAGATGAAACCTCGCAGGGCCTCGGGGGAGGCGTCCTCCTCGACGCTTTCGTAGAGCGCCTCCTTCAGGCCGAACACCACGATCGCGGTCTCGGTCGGGGTGAACCCCTGGCGGGCGCGGTCGCGGGAGAGTTCGGCGAGGAGGCCACGCAGGTCGCTGAGGTCGCCGGAATCGCCGAACGACCGACGCAGTGCCTGGTAGAGCTCACGTAGCTGCTCGGCCAGTCCTCCGCGATCCACCTGGCTTCCGGTGGAGGAGCCGGCGACCTCAAGCCAGCGCTTGAGGATGCGTTCCTCGTGCCCCTGGAGAAGTTCTTCAATGCGACGCCGACCGGCGTCCGCGTGGACGGACAAGGCAACTCCTATGCGTGTGACCTGCAGACAACTCGTACGAAAGGCTACATGGAGCGTCCTGCTTGCGGCCTTTTCTAGGGATTTGGTCGGCAGGTGTCGGGGGTCGATGTCGCGGCCGTCCCAGGTGCCCGCACGGCGACGCAGCCGCCCGCCGATGTGGAGGGGAGTAAGGATCATGGTCCAAGCCTCCCGATTACCAGCCTAGGTTGATCGCGAATCGCGTTTCAATGGCGGGGCTTGCGCCGAAAGGCTCTGTGGGGTGCACTGTGGTCGCGAAAACGTACAAAAGCCGCGAAAGCCGCAGTGGTCGGCCGGGGTTTAGATTGCTACCATAAGGCAAATCTAGCGAGATGTTATGACGCAAGTTGCTCTGGTGACTACTGTTACGGACGATGAAGAAGTAGTCTGAGCTGTGGAAAGGTGCTCAACGCCACGCGTGATCGTCGAGCCGGCGGGCGAGGTGCGGTCGCGGTGAGGCGGCGTTCTTCCCAATTAGCCTGTACAGCGGGCTGACTTGTGAAATAACGTAACTGAACTGAAATCGCCCGATCATGATCTCGGCGATACTGTCGCCGCACAACAGATACGCGGATGAGAGCAGGAGACCCCCGATGCCGTCCGGAGTCACAGCGGGCTTGAAGGGCACGGTGCCCGGCAGTGTCAGGGGCGACTCGTCCCGTCCGGGTGTGGTCCTCCTCCTCCAAGCGTCTTCCCCTGAACACAAGGCGGTGATGCGATGACGGTCCGCCTTCTGACCAACATCGGCCGGCTCTGGACCGGAAACGATGTGTTCAGCAACGCGGCGATCCTCGTTCACAACGACAGGATCGCCTGGGTCGGCCGGGCCGCGGATCTACCGCAGAGCGTGCCCGGCGTCGTCGACGACATCGTCGACGTCGACCATGTCGAGAACCTGGGCGGCGCGCTGGTCACCCCCGGCCTGATCGACGCGCACACCCATCCGGTCTACGCGGGCAACCGCTACGCCGAGATGGCGATGCGCTCCGGTGGTTCCACCCCCTCCGCGATCACCGCGGCGGGCGGCGGCATCGGTTCCACCGTGACGGTCACCCGGGGCACCGATCCCTGGACGCTCTGCAACGGTGTCCGTGAGCGGCTCCGAGACTGGCTGCTCAGCGGCACCACCACCATCGAGGCCAAGACCGGCTACCACCTCACCCGCGACGGCGAACTCGCCGACGTGCGGCTCCTGCGCGAGCTGGAGAAGGAGCCGATGATGCCGCGGGTGCACGTGACCTTCATGGCCGCGCACGTCGTCCCGCCCGAGTACTTCGGCCGCCAGCGCGACTACGTCGAGGCCGTGGGCTCCTGGTGCGCCGACGCCGCGGCGGCGGGAGCCGACAGCGTCGACGTCTACTGCGACGAGGGTCACTTCACCGCGGAAGAGGCCCGCTGGGTCCTGGCCTCCGGGCGCAACGTCGGCCTGCAGCCCCGCGTGCACGCCGGTGCGTACACCCGCCGGGGCGCCGTTCAGCTCGCCGCCGAGCTCGGCTGCGCCTCCGCCGACCTGCTCCACCACACCACCGACGAGGACATCGCGATCCTGGCCCGCTACGGAGTCCCCGCCGTGGTCTGCCCGGGAACCGCCCTCCAGCGTGGCAGCCTGCCTCCCGTCCGCCGGATGCTCGCCCAGGGGGTCACCGTGGCCCTCGGCAGCGATCACAACCCGGGCCACTGCGGCATCACCTCGATGTCACTGGTCATCAGCCTCGCGGTGGCGGCCTTCGGCATGAGCGTCGGCGACGCCCTGCGCGCCGCCACCCTCGGCGGTGCCACGGTCCTCGGGGCTTCCGACCGCGGTGTTCTCGCCCCAGGTCGCCTGGCCGACATCGTCCAGTGGGACGCCGACCACGAGGGCGCCTTCGCCTGGGCCTTCGGCCTCAAGCCCCGCCGGGTCTGGCGTGGAGGCACCCCCGTCCAGTAGGTCCAACGTCCGTGACTCCGGCCTTCTTCGTCTGATCTTCTCCGAGTAATCTCTGGACATGTCGCCATCGGTCGCCGTCGTCACCGACTCCACCGCCTACCTGCCGCGAGAGCAGGCCTCCCGCCTGGGAATCATCGTGGTACCGCTCCAGGTGGTCGTGGGAGGCAGGTCGCTCGACGACATGGCGCGGCTCGACGGCGCGAGCGTGGACGACGCGCTCGGGGAGCGGGCTCCGGTGACGACCTCCAGGCCCGCTCCGCGGCGTTTCGCGGACGCCTACGACCAGGCGGCGGCCCAAGGCGCGACCGGCATCGTCTCCATCCACCTGTCGGCGGAGATGTCCGGCACGGTCGAGGCCGCCCGCGCGGGAGCCGAGGATTCACCGGTTCCGGTCGACGTCATCGACAGCAGGTCCATCGCGATGGGCCTGGGATTCCCCGTCCTCGCCGCCGCGGGTGCCGCCGCCGCGGGCGCGACCCGGACGGAGGTGGCGGATGCCGCCCGCCGCCGTGCGGAGTCGATCCGCAGCTTCTTCTATGTCGACACCCTGGAATACCTGCGCCGGGGAGGCCGGATCGGTGCGGCGGCGACCCTCCTCGGCTCGGCACTGATGATCAAACCGATCCTGCACATCCGTGACGGCGCGATCGTTCCGTTGGAGAAGGTCCGTACGGCGAGCCGGGCCATCGCCCGTCTCGAGGATCTCGCGGTCGAGGCCGCGGGCACCGCCCCGGTGGAGGTCGCGGTCCAGCATCTCGGCGCCGCGGCCCGTGCCGAGGCGCTGGCGGCGCGCCTGCCCCGGCGCATCCCCGCACTCGTCGAGGTCACAGTCGTCGAGGTCGGTTCGGTCATCGGCGCCCATGTCGGCCCCGGGATGCTCGGCATCACCGTCTCCTTCCCGCCCTCCTGACACCCGTGGGCGCGCATGCCCGGTCCGGGCGCCCGTCCGCCGGATCGCCGTCCACAGCCTGGCCGTACGGTCGGCCGGATATCCACAGAACGGAGTTCGGTGAGGATGTTCCCGGTGTCGTCGCCGTAGCGTCCTGCGGGTGCGGACCACAGGCCAGAACATCGAGCGGTTCCGAGCCGAGTCGCGGCTGCGGATCCTGACAGGGCGTGGATCACCTACCGCCGTGCCCCTCCCACGCAGGTCGACCGACCTGCTCGCCTTGCCGCAGCCCAACGATCGGTTCTCGCCGTTCCGGCCGGTAGGCCCCGCCGATTCGGGAGATCCGCTCTCTCATGGGGAGGCCGGGGCCGGTCTGCCCTGTTCGGCTGGGGATGCGTGGTCCGGTGGGCAGGGCCGGCCGCAGGATGCCGTCTCCCTCGACGGTCCCGCCGCGCGCATGCGTTCCATGCCGCCTCCCCCGGCCTTCGAGGCACTGCGCAAGGTCGTGGCCGCACAGGGACAGGCTCTCGGTCCGGGCAGGCCGGGGTTGCGCCTCCTGCTGCTCGTCGCCCTGACGGCCGCCGTCGCCGGCGGCGTGTATGCCTGGAGGTCCCAGCCGGAGCCCGAGCCGCTGGCCCCGCCGGCACCGATCTCCGGGGCCCCGCTGTCGGAGCCTGTCAACGCCGCACGGTCCCGGCCCGCGCCGGCCACCGAGCTGACAGTTCACGTGACCGGCAAGGTCCGCCGCCCCGGGGTGATCACGTTGCCCGGAGGTTCCCGGGTCGCCGACGCGGTCCAGGCGGCCGGGGGCGTTCGCGGGGCAGCCGCCACGGGTTCTCTCAACCTCGCGCGCAGACTCGTCGACGGCGAGCAGATCGTCGTCGGCTCGACCGGCCCCGCCGTCGCGGCGGCCCCCGCCTCGGTGGACCCGGCGGACCCCGCCACCGCCGTCGTCGACCTCAACACGGCCACGGCCGAGCAACTCGAGCGGCTACCGGGCGTGGGCGAGGTGCTCGCCCGGCGCATCACCGAGTATCGCGCCGCCCATGGCGGCTTCCGCGCCGTTGAGCAGCTCCGCGACGTGAGCGGCATCGGCGACCGTAAGTATGCCGAGATGCGCGACAAGGTCCGCGTGTGATCCGCCGGTCGGGGAGGGCGGTCGCGATGCGAGCCGGCCCGGCCGTCGAGGTCGAGCGCGCCGGGGATACCGAGAGCCCTGATGGTTCCGGCGCTCCCGGGAAGGCCGGCGGTTCCAGGAGTTCCGGAAAGGGGTGGGGCGCGCATGCCGCGCATCTGCTCCTGCCCGCGGCGGCATCGTGGGTGACCGCCCTCGTCCTGCTGGGCTGTCCTGCGGCGACGGGTGCCGTGGTGGCCGGTCTCACGGCCGTGGGTGCCCTGGCCGTGGCTGTTCCGGTCCGGACAGGGAGGACGGCGGGCTGGCGTAACGCGGTGATCGCGGTCCTGGGGTGCACGGCCGCGGTGGCCGGGTCGGTGGCCTTCCGGGTGCACGCCGCCGGTACGGGACCGGTCGCCGAGCTGGCCGGAAGGCACGCCTCGGCGGTGGCGGAGGCGGTGGTGACCGACGACCCCCGGGAGGTGGCCCGGCGTGGCGGGCTGTTCCGACGGGAGAGCTTCGTGGTGCCCGCCCGGGTCGAGTCGGTCGGGACGGGAGCGGACAGGGTGACGCTGCGGGCTCCGGTGCTGCTTTTCGTCTCCGGCGCGGAGTGGCGCTCGCTGCTGCCCAGCCAGCGGGTCGAGGTCAGCGGGCGCTTCGGCCCGGCGGACCCCGGTGAGCTGCTCGCGGCGGTGGTGCTGGTCAGGGGGGCACCGCGAGTCCTGAGCGGGCCCTCCTGGGAGCAACGCGCGGCCGGGGTGCTCAGATCGGGGCTGAGGAAGGCGGCCGAGGTGTTGCCGCCGGCGCAGCGCGGGCTGCTGCCCGGCCTGGTGGTCGGTGACGTGTCCCGGATGGACGACCAGGTCAGGGCCGACTTCAAGGCGGCCGGCCTCAGCCACCTGCTCGCCGTCTCCGGCGCGAACCTCGCCGTCGTGGCCGGTGCGGCGGTCGCGATGGCCAGGATGGCCGGTCTGCCACTCGCCGCGCGGGCGGTGCTGGCGATCTCGGCCATGGTCGCCTTCTCGGTCGTCGCCCGGCCCTCGCCCAGTGTGCTCAGGGCTCTACTGATGGGCGGGGTAGCCGCCGTGGCACTCGGCACGGGCCGCTCGCGCGACGGCGTCGCGGCTCTGTCGGCGACGGTTCTGGGGTTGATCTTCTTTGTCCCCGACCTCGCCCGCTCCTACGGCTTCGCCCTGTCGGTCTTCGCCACCGCGGGCATTCTGGTCCTCGCACCGCGCTGGCGCGACCGGCTCTCGACCCGAATGCCCCGCTGGGCGGCGGAGGCGATCGCCGTGGCCGCCGCGGCCCAGGCCGCCGTCACCCCCGTCCTGGTCCTCATGTCCGGGCAGCTCGCACCGGTGGCGATCCCGGCCAACCTGCTCGCGGGCCCGGCCGTGGCCCCGGCCACCCTGCTCGGCTTCGTGGTGGCGCTGGTCGCCCCCCTGCACATGGGGCTCGCGCAGCTGCTGGTCCGGCCGGCGGGTCTGGCCACCGGATGGATCATCGAGGTGGCCGGGCACACCGCTGGGCTCCCGCTGGGTGTGCTCCCGTGGCCGGGCGGTGTCACCGGGCTGCTCCTGCTGGCCGCTGCCGTCCCGCTCGCCGTGCTGGTACTACGGCACCGGGGGACACGCCTGATCGCCCTGGCGACCGTCGTCGGCCTGGTTCTCGCCGTGACGGTGGCCGCGCCGATCGTGACTCGCTGGCCGCCTCGCGGATGGTTGCTGGTGGCCTGCGATGTCGGTCAGGGAGACGCGTTGCTGGTCGCGGCAGGGCCTGGGCGAGCCGTGGTAGTGGACGCGGGGCCCGATCCCGTCCGGGTGGACCGCTGTCTGCGTTCCATGGGAATCGGGGAGGTGCCGCTGGTCATCCTCACCCATCCGCACCTCGACCATGTGGGAGGGCTCGACGGTGTCTTCCGCGGGCGTGCGGTGGGAGCGGTGCTGGTGACCCCGCGCGGCACCGGAGGCGATGCCGGGGAGCACGAGGGGGTGAGGCTGAGCGAGGATCTCGCCCGCCGCCGTGTGGTCGAGTGGGTGGCGAGTCCGGGGGCGAGCTGGCGGTTCGGGCCCTCCGAGCTGACGGTCATCGGCCCGGTGGCCGAGGCGTCCCTGACTGGCGCGGGGAAGGGAGCGGCCGTCAACAACGCCAGCGTCGTGGTGCATGTTCGCTGGGCCGCGGGGTCGGCTCTGCTCAGCGGCGACATCGAGACCGAGGCTCAGGCGGAGCTGCTCCGCAGGGGCCTGCCGCCCGCCGAGATCCTCAAGGTTCCGCATCACGGGTCCAGCAGGTACGACCCGGCCTTCTTCGCCGCCATCGGTGCTCGTGCCGCCCTCATCAGCGTGGGGGCGGACAACGACTACGGCCATCCCGCCCCGTCGACCCTGGCCACGCTGTACCGGCTCGGTGTGCGCGTCCACCGGACGGATCTGTCGGGGGACCTCGCCGTGGTGGACAGTGGGGGAGCCCTGTCCGTCATCCCCCAAAGGAGCGCTCCGGCCGGAGGGGCTCCGGTACGGGGCTAGGACGTGACCTTGGCCGGGCGGCGGAACTCGGTGTCCACGTCGGCGGCGTAGACCGACCGGCTGCAGCGCGCGCAGCGGTACATGATCGGGCCCTCGTCGAGGGATGTTCCGCAGCGCGGGCAGGCGTGGCGGCGAATAGTGGAGTTTGTCATGGTTTTCACCTCCTGTGATGTTCCCAGGGTGTCTCACGGCACCTGCATTCCAATTGCGAACGACTTGCCGATGCCCCTCCCGTCACCGGGACATGGCATGCTGCTCGGCATGGCGGCAACCGATCCGGCACCCGTGATCCTGATACTCGGCGACGAGGAACTGCTGGCCGACCGCGCGGTGAGCGAGGTGACCTCGGCGGCCAAGGCGGCCGATCCGACCGCCGAGGTGCACGACCTCCCCGGCGCGAAGATGGAGCTCGGGGAGCTCACCCGTCTGACGTCGCCATCGCTGTTCGGCGACAGGTCCGTGGTGGTCGTCCGCTCGGCCCAGGACCTCGGCAAGGACGTCATCGCCGAAGTCGTCTCCTATGCGGCTCACCCGGCCGAGGAGACCGTGCTGATCCTCGTCCATCCGGGGGGCGTCAAGGGGAAGGCACTGGTCGACGGGGTCAAGAAAGCCGGGGCACAGGTGGTCTCGGTCACCAAGGTGACCAAACCGGCCGAGCGGCTGGCGTTCGTCAAGGCGGAGCTGAAACGGGCCGGGCGCACCATCGGGGCGGACGCCGCCGCCACGCTCCTCGACGCCGTGGGCAACGACCTGCGCGAGCTCGCCGCCGCCTGCAGCCAGCTCGCCTTCGACACCCCCGGCAAGGCGATCGACGAGGCCGCCGTGGCGCGCTACCACCGGGGCAGGGCCGAGGTCAGCGGGTTCACCGTGGCCGACTCGGCAGTCGAGGGGCGCCTGGGCGACGCCCTGGAGCAACTGCGCTGGGCCCTGGCGACCGGTACGGCACCGGTCCTGCTGGTCAGCGCGCTCGCCGGGGGCCTGCGCTCGCTGGCGAAGGTGGGCGGTGCTCCCCGCAACCTGAGGGGCGGTCAACTCGCCGGTCGGCTCGGCATGCCGCCCTGGAAGATCGAACGGGTCCAGCGGCAGCTGAACGGTTGGGGGCCCGAGGGCCTCGCCCGCGCGATCCAGGCCGTCGCCACCGCCGACGCTCAGGTGAAGGGCGGCGGCGCCGACCCCGCGTACGCGCTGGAGCACATGGTCCAGACCGTGGTCGCCAGCCGCACCGGACGCTAGCCTGCATTCCGCACATGACCCCGATCGACCTGGGGTGATCACCCGCTGCACTGGATCAGGTATAGCAGCTGAGCTGCAACGATGCGGCAGGTGCGGAAAACGGGGCCGGCCGGGCGGGGACACGCTCGGCATCACGCCGCCCCGGCCCACAGGGGCGTGCCGTCGGCGACGCGTCACGAGGCCACCAGGGGCGAGAAACTCGGTGCGCCAAGCGTCACGGGCGGATGAAACGCAAGAACGCCGCACCCCGCGAGGGGGGCGGCGTCCGCGAAACCTGAAACTACTTGGTGGCCGTCGACAGGGCGGCGGCGCGCTGGGCGATCGCCGACTTGCGGTTGGCGGCCTGGTTCTTGTGGATGACGCCCTTGCTGGCAGCCTTGTCCAGCTGGCGGGCGGCGGCGCGCTGGAGCACAGCGGCCTGCTCGACGTTACCCTGGTCGGCGGCCTCGCGGAACTTGCGGATGGCCGTCTTCAGGGAAGACTTGACAGCCTTGTTACGCAGCCGGGCCTTCTCGTTCTGCCGGTTGCGCTTGATCTGGGACTTGATGTTCGCCACGAAGAAGCCTCGGTGAATGTCGTTGGATGGGGCGCGCGGGCAGAGAGGGCGCGCCACACGCAGTTGACTAGGCTACCAACTGCCGAGGTCGTCGCTCAAATCGACAGGCCGGGCAGAGGGATGCCTGATCAGTTTAGCGTGTGATTCTGATCGCTCGGACCGTAATCCTCACGGCTTGAACCAGAACTTGTCGTACTCAGCCCAGTCCTCCTTGGTGGCGGCGAAGTCGACGTAGATCGCCAGCCCGAACCGCTCACGGGGTTTGCCGTACGAGGTCAGTGCCAGCCGGGCGCCCCTGGCCGCCTTCTCGACGCTCTCGGCCTCGTCGGCCCAGGAGACGCCGTGGTCGTGATAGGCCGGGGCGCCGATCAGCACCGTCTTCTCCTCGGGGACGAGTTCCAGCGCCAGCGTGCTCTGCCGCACGACGTAGCCGCCGTATACGGAGGGGAAGGGGAGATACGAGTCGTAGGTCATGATCGCTACCTGGTCGGTAAGCTTCGCCACCTGGCGGAAGTAGTCGGGCGACCAGTACTTGTCGTGGCCGAGGACGGCGCGTACGGCCGGGCGGGTGAGCGGGAACGGCTCGATCTGCGGGGTCGAGGTGGAGAGCAGACCGTCGCCCACGATCGCGCGGGTCCGAGTCAGCAGGTCGAGGAACTCGGTGTCGCCGTCGCCGATCGGCTCGAAGTTGTAGTGCACGCCGTCGAAGCCGAGCGCCATGATCGCGCGCGCCCCGTCCAGCACACGCTGCCTGGAGGCCGCGTCGTCGAGGTCCAGGGTGCCGTCGACCTTCTGGCCGAGCCAGGCCGAGATCCTGACCTTCGGCAACTCCTCGCGCCACCACTTCAGAAGGTCGACGGCCCTGGGATATCTCTCGATGGGCAACGTCCCGTCGTGGTCGAACGGTCCCGAGTGGAGATAGACGTCCTTGATACCGGTCTTGCGGAGCCTGGCGGCGAGCGTCCGCACGTCGTCGTGGGTCTTCCTGCCGTCGACCCATGCGTGGCCGAGCCACAGGGCGTCGTGGCCGGTCGTCTTCGCCCACGGGGCGGGCGTCCCGGTAAACTGCAGGGTGAGGGTGGCCACGGCCAACCCTGGAAGCGCAAGGAGCAGGGCCGCCACCACAGCGAGAAAACGCAGGCCGAGTCGTGCTCTGGTCCGGGCAATCACCCGGACATGTCACCATGGAAGGCGGCTGGCATGCCAGTCGTGTGATCGTCATCAATCTGTTGAAACGGACCCCGGTGCGCATTCAGCCTGGCCAGACCGACCCCGCGGTGCTTCGCAACTTCTGCATCATCGCGCATATCGACCATGGCAAGTCGACGCTAGCCGACCGCATGCTGCAGATCACCGGAGTGGTCGACGACCGTTCCATGCGCGCCCAGTATCTCGATCGGATGGACATCGAGCGCGAGCGCGGCATCACGATCAAGTCGCAGGCGGTCAGGCTGCCGTGGAAGGTCGGCGAGACCGACTACGTCCTCAACATGATCGACACTCCCGGGCACGTCGACTTCACCTATGAGGTCTCCCGGTCGCTCCAGGCGTGTGAGGGCGCGATCCTGCTGGTCGACGCCGCGCAGGGGATCGAGGCGCAGACCCTGGCCAACCTCTACCTGGCCATGAACAACGACATGACGATCATCCCGGTGCTCAACAAGATCGACCTGCCCGCCGCCCAGCCGGAGAAGTACGCCGCGGAGATCGCCCACCTCATCGGCTGCGACCCGGAGGACGTGCTGAGGGTCTCCGGCAAGACCGGTGTGGGCGTTCGCGAGCTCCTGGACCACGTGGTCGAGAACATCCCGGCCCCAGTCGGCAACGCCGACGCGCCCGCCCGCGCGCTGATCTTCGACTCGGTCTACGACACCTACCGAGGCGTGATCACGTACGTCCGGGTCATGGACGGACACCTGGGCAAGCGTGAGCGCATCCTGATGATGTCCACCGGCGCGGCCCACGAGACGCTGGAGATCGGCGTCATCTCGCCCGAACCGAAGATCGCCGACCAGGGGCTGGGCGTCGGTGAGGTGGGCTACCTGATCACCGGTGTGAAGGACGTCCGCCAGTCGCGGGTCGGTGACACGGTGACCTCCGTGTCGAGGTCGGCCGCCGAGGCGCTCAGCGGATACCAGCACCCCAAGCCCATGGTCTTCTCGGGTCTGTACCCCATTGACGGTGACGACTATCCCGAGCTCCGCGAGGCGCTGGACAAGCTCCAGCTCAACGACGCGGCCCTGGTCTACGAGCCGGAGACCTCCGCCGCCCTGGGCTTCGGCTTCCGCTGCGGCTTCCTCGGCCTGCTCCACATGGAGATCGTCCGCGAGCGGCTGGAGCGCGAGTTCAACCTCTCGCTCATCTCCACCGCGCCCAACGTGGTCTATCGAGTGATCATGGAGGACGGTAAGGAGGTCGTCGTCACCAACCCCTCGGAGTTCCCCACCGGCAAGGTGGACAAGGTCTTCGAGCCGATGGTGAAGTCGACGGTGCTCGTCCCGTCGGAGTTCATCGGCGCCATCATGGAGCTCTGCCAGAACCGCCGGGGCAACCTGCAGGGCATGGACTACCTGTCCGAGGATCGCGTCGAGATCCGCTACACGATGCCGCTCGGCGAGATCATCTTCGACTTCTTCGACCAGCTCAAGTCCCGTACGCGCGGCTACGCCTCGCTGGACTACGAGCCCTCCGGCGAGCAGGAGTCGGACCTGGTCAAGGTCGACATCCTGCTCCAGGGTGAGGCCGTGGACGCCTTCAGCGCCATCGTTCACCGGGAGAAGTCCTACGCCTACGGCGTCGAGATGGCCAAGAAACTGCGCGAGCTCATCCCCAGGCAGCAGTTCGAGGTGCCGATCCAGGCGGCCATCGGCGCCCGGGTCATCGCCCGTGAGAACATCCGTGCCATCCGCAAGGACGTCCTCGCCAAGTGCTACGGCGGCGACATCTCCCGCAAGCGCAAGCTGCTGGAGAAGCAGAAGGAGGGCAAGAAGCGGATGAAGATGGTCGGCCGCGTCGAGGTGCCCCAGGAGGCGTTCGTCGCCGCGCTGTCCACCGAGTCCTCCGTGGACAAGTCCAAGAAGTAAAGGACGCCGAGGGCCCGGCCAGGCTTGGAACCGGGCATGGAGAAGCGGTGGATATCGGTTCGCCTTCCGATTGAGGGCTCCGATACCGTCCGGTCATGCACATTGTCTCGGTGAACGTGGGTCGCGCGGTCGACGCGGAGTGGGCCGGTCGTCTCAAGCGCACCGCGATAGACAAGACCCCCGTGGGCGGCCGGGTCGGGGCCTCGGAGAGCGGTCTGGCCCAGGACGAGAGGGCCGACCTGGAGCACCACGGCTCTTCCGATCAGGCGCTCTACGCCTACGCGCGGGAGGACTATGACTGGTGGCAGGCCGAGCTGGGCCGGGAGCTGCGCGACGGCATGTTCGGGGAGAACCTCACGACAGCGGGGCTCGACGTCAACGGGGCCAGGATCGGGGAGCGCTGGCGGATGGGCACGGTTCTGGCCGAGGTGACCGGACCGAGGGTGCCGTGCTCGGTGTTCCGCGGCTGGATCGGGGAGCAGGGCTGGCTCAAGAGCTTCACCCGGGCCGGGCGGGTCGGCGCCTACCTGCGGGTGGTCGAGCCGGGCGAGCTGGGCCGGGGCGACACCGTCGAGATCGTCTCGCGCCCCGAGGGCAGCGTCACGGTCACCGAGTCCTTCCGCGCCTACCACGGTGACAGAGACTTGCTGCGCCGCCTGCTCGCCCACCCGGGCCACCCGGAGAAGTGGGACAGGGTCGCCGAGCGGGTGCTGGGCCGCGAGCGCGGTTAGGCGTCCGGGGACGAACGTGCGGGCGGGGCCGCAGGTGACCCAGATTCTGCGGCCCCGCCCGGTATGAGAGGGTCGCTCAGCGCAGGATTCTGTAGAGCGCCGAGGTGAGCGACGCCGAGGTGTCGTCCTGGTCGATGGACCACATCATCGAGCCGCCGAGGCCCTTCAGGCGGATGTAGGCCGCCTTCTGGGCCAGCGAGGCCGGGTCGTCGTAGGACCAGAACTCGTTGCCGTCGTAGAGCCACACGGTTCCGGTCAGCAGGTCGCGGTAGCGCTTGCCCGGCTTGTTCACCAGGATCTTGTAGTCCTCGCTGCCGGCGGCGAAGGTGCCCGGCGCGGGACCGGTGGCGGTGCCGTACAGGCCGTTCCTGCCGCCGGTGACGCCGGTCCAGCCCTGACCGTACGCGGGCACGCCCACCACGATCTTCTTGGCCGGGGCGCCACGCGTGAGGTAGTCGCGGACCGTCTGATCCACGCTGTACTTCACCGGGTTGGGGTCGCGCCGGTCGTTGAACAGGTTGCCGTTGTGGCCGGTGACGTTCTCCCACGAGCCGTGCAGGTCATAGCCCTGGACCGTGGCGAAGGTGAGCTGCTTGAAGACGTCGCGGACCTCGAAGCCCGCGTCGATCTTCGCGGCGGCGGCGGGCAGGAAGGCGGTCAGCTCGGTGCGCCGGTCGAACTCGTTCATCTGGCGGCGCAGTTCGGTGACGAACAGGGTGAAGTTCCGCTTGTCCTCGGGACGGATGACGTTGCCCTCGTTGCCGGAGGAGCCCGGCCACTCCCAGTCGAGGTCGATGCCGTCGAACACGCCCGCTCCGGTGCCGGGGGCGGTGCCGGGCAGGTTGCCCCTGAGCCACAGATCGATGCAGGAGGAGGCCAGCCTGGCGCGTCCGGAGGGGGTCAGCACCGCGTCGGAGAAGTACTTCGAGCCGGTCCAGCCGCCGAGGGAGATCAGCGTCTTGAGGCCGGGGTGCTTGGCCTTGAGCTTCTTCAGCTGGTTCAGGTTGCCGTTCAGCGCCTGGCCCTCGGCGTCGCCGACGCCGTCCACGCTCTGCTCGGCGGCCACCGGGCGTTGCCAGTCGGCCCACGGGTCGGCGGAGTAGCAGTCGCCCTCGGCGTTGACGAAGCCGAAGGCGTAGTTGATGTGAGTCAGCTTGGCGGCGGCGCCACTGCTCTCCATGTCCTTGACGTGGTAGTCGCGGCCGTAGACGCCCCACTGGATGAAGTAGGCGACCCGCTTGAAGCGGTCACCGTTTCCTGAGGGGGTCTGGGCCTGGGCCGGGGCCGGTAAGGCCACTGCCGCGAGACCTGCGGCGAGGGCTGCCGCGATCATGTTCCGGAGGAGTCTCTGCACGGGCTTCTCCACTGCTCGGAATAGTAACTTATAGGAAACTTTCCTTTAAGTTTTCCCGGATCGTAGACCTGTGCGATCCGGCCGTCAACGGCCCGCGGTGGTTTGACCGGTGGACGGCCGGCGGCGGGCGTTCCACAGCCGGGGCGACGTCCCGGGCATCGCGTGGGGAGCGGCAGACTTGGGGCGTGCCATCCACACTTCCCGACGGGGATCCCGTACCCGCCTCGGGCGAACTCCCCGAGAGCGCGCTCGCCGGACTCGGCGAGCGGCCCTTCGGCTTCTACGTCCACGTGCCCTTCTGCGTGACCCGGTGCGGTTACTGCGACTTCAACACCTACACGGCCTCGGAACTCGGTCCCGGCGCCGCGCAGCGGGACTACGCGGACACCGCCGTCGACGAGGTGCGGCGGGCGCGGGCCAACCTCGGCGCCGCGCGCCTCCCGGTCGAGACCGTGTTCTTCGGCGGGGGCACCCCGACCCTGCTACCGGCCGGGGACCTGGTACGGATCCTGGGGGCGATCGAGGAGGAGTTCGGGCTCGCTCCCGGCGCCGAGGTGACCACCGAGGCCAACCCCGAGTCGGTGGACCCCGCCTACCTGGCGGAGCTTCGCGAGGGTGGGTTCAACCGGATGAGCTTCGGGATGCAGAGTGCCCGTGAGCACGTGCTCGCGGTGCTGGACCGTCGCCACACCCCCGGCCGCCCGGCGCGGGCCGTACGGGAGGCGAGGCAGGCGGGGTTCGAGCACGTCAACCTTGACCTGATCTACAGCACGCCGGGGGAGAGCGACGACGACTGGCGCGCTTCGCTGGCCGCGGCGATCGAGGCGGGACCCGACCATGTCTCCGCGTACTCGCTGATCGTCGAGGACGGGACGAGGCTGGCCGCCAGGATCAGGCGGGGCGAGCTCCCGATGCCCGACGACGACGTGGCCGCCGACCGTTACCTGATCGCCGACGCCATGCTGGCCGAGGCGGGGTTCGAGTGGTACGAGGTGTCCAACTGGGCGACCTCCGAGGCCGGGCGATGCCGGCACAACCTGCTCTACTGGACCGGCGGAGACTGGTGGGGCGTCGGTCCGGGGGCGCACAGCCACGTCGGCGGCACCCGCTGGTGGAACGTCAAGCACCCCGCCGCCTACGCCCGGCGACTGGCCGCGGGCACCTCGCCCGCCCAGGCGCGAGAGGTGCTGGGGGCCGGGGACAGGGCGGTGGAGCGGTTGATGCTGGAGCTGCGGCTCGCCCAGGGCTTCCCGCTCGGGGAGCTCGACCGCCCCCGGGTGGTCGCCCGCGCGCTGGCCGACGGCCTGCTGGAGACGGAGCCGTTCAAGGCGGGCCGGGCGGTGCTCACCCTGCGCGGCCGCCTGCTGGCCGACGCCCTGGTCCGCGACCTCACCTGAGTTCCGGCCCCGGTCAGCTGACGAAGCGGATGCTCATCGGATAGCGGTGGTTCTCCCCCCGGTTGGCCGCCACCGCGGCGATGACCATCATGATGATCGACCCGATCCAGACGAGGAACATCAGCACGAAGCCGATGAGCACGAACACCAGGACCATGCAGACGAAATAGGCGATCATCACCGTGAGCTGGAAGTTGAGGGCCTCGGCGGCCTGGTCCCGCACGTAGGGTGACTCGTCCTTCTTGGCGAGGTAGAGCACCAGCGGGCCGACGAAGCTGGTCAGCAGGCCCAGCAGGTGGGCGAGCATCGCCATGGTGGTGTCGTCACTGCCGGGCCGCGGGCCGTAGGTCCCCGGCGGCGCCTGGTAGCCGTAACCCACCGGCCGGCCGTACCCGCCGTACTGGGCGTATCCATCCTGGTAGCCGTAACCGCTCGGGTCGTACGGGGGGGAGGGGTAGCCCTGGCCCGGTTGTCCGTGGCCCTGGCCCGGCGGCGGGACGCTCTGGCCGGGCATGGTGCGGCCCGGTGTCGTGTGGGCCGGTGTCGTGTGGCCCGGCATGGTGCGGCCCGGTGTCGTGTGGCCCGGCGTCGTGTGGCCGGGCGGAGGATCGCCGATGCGCCGCTCCGTCCGGTCCTCGCCCGGTGAATCCCCAAGGTTCTCGCTCATGGCCCCTCCTGTTGGGTTGACGGCCTAGCCATCCTCGCCGGGAACCGTGACGAAGTCGATCAGCTCTTCGACCGGACCGAGCAGCTCGGGCTCCAGATCGGCATATGTCGTAACCGATCCGAGGATGCGGCGCCACGCGTCGCCGGGTTCCGTCTTCCAGCCCAGCGCGGCGATGACGCCCTCCTTCCAGGGCACGCCGCGCGGCACCGACGGCCAGGAGGAGATCTTGAGCGTGTGCGGCTTGACCGCCTGCCAGACGTCCACGAACGGGTGCCCGACGATTAGCACGTGCGGGGAGGAGATCCGCGCGGCGATCCGGCTCTCCTTGGAACCGGGGACCAGGTGGTCGACGAGCACACCCAGGCGGCGGCCAGGGCCCGGTCGGAACTCCTCGACGATGGCGGGCAGGTGATCGACCCCCTCCAGATACTCCACGACCACACCCTCGACCCTCAGGTCGTGGCCCCAGACCTTCTCCACGAGCGCGGCGTCGTGCACGCCCTCCACGTATATCCGGCTCTCCCTGGCCACCTGGGCCCGCAGGCCCTCCACCGCGATGGAGCCCGACGCGCTCCGCCTGGGGCCATGTGGTGCGGCGGCCGGGCGCACGAGCGTCACCGCCTTGCCCTCCAGGAGGAAGGCGGCGGGCTCCAGTGGGAAGACCCGCCGGCGGCCGAAGCGGTCCTCCAGGGTGACGGCCTCCTTGTCGCAGGCCACCACGGCGCCGCAGAAGCCGCCGTCGGCGTCCTCGACGACCAGATCGAGTTCGGCGGGAACCTGGGGAATCCCCCCTCTGCGGGGGCGCCGCCAGTCTCCCGCCAGAACGTCACGCTCGTACATCACCGACCGCCCACCGTCTCTCGCAAAGGATCACGTGGGACGCTAGCAAACGCCACGGTCACCTGCCGTAGGGTCCCGGCGCTCCCCACTGCCCCGCCGACGCGGCGGCCCTGCGCTTGCGGGCGTTGCCCCGCTTCACCAATACGACGATCGTCACGATGATGGCCAGCAGGATCCCGATGCCGGGCACCGCGAACAGGGCGACCACCCCGCCGACCAGTGATCCGGCGGTGAGTTCCCGGCCCACGCCGAACGTGGTGCCCTCCACGGGGTCGGCGGTACAGGTGACCTGGTAGTCGCCTGCCTGCTCCACGCCGATCTGCAGGCCCATCTCCCAGACGACGCCATCGGAGCCCGACACGGTCTGCTGGACGAGCGGCTTCTGCAGGCTGGGCGTGCCGGTGCCGCCGGTCAGCGTGCACTCGAAATTGGTGGGTCCACTGGTGGAGACATAAATGGCGGGCTTGTCGGCCGGGTCGAGCGTGACCGTCGTGTTTTCGCCGGGGGCGAACGTCTTCGTCGGCGCCGCGCTGGTGACCGCGCCCAGCACGCCACCGGCGAAGCCGCCGATGCCGACGATGATGCTGACCAGGGCGAGCAGCCATACCCCGACGATCCATCCGATACCGGGCTTGATCTTCCCGGTGGGGGGCGGGCTCTGCGGGGCGCCGTAGCCGGGAGGTGCGTAACCGTAGGAGGGGCCGTTCTGGTGGGGCTGCTGACCATACGGCTGCTGGGGGGAGCCGTAACCGGGGCCGCGGGAGGCGTCGCCCGGAAAAGAACCAAAATCATTGGACATGTACGAATTGTGACGGGAACCGGTTGAAGCGCGATAGCAGTTGACTTGCCAATGGCTTGGCGTCATCATCCGCACCTCTTGCTTATCGCGCCTTCCGCACGGGGGCCGTACACTTGGCACTCGGGAACACAGAGTGCCAGACCTCGTGTTTCCCATCTGAACGCAGGCAGGGAGGTGACCACGTTGGTCGACGACCGGAAGCTCGCCGTGCTTCGCGCCATCGTCGAGGACTACGTGTCCACCAACGAGCCGGTGGGTTCCAAGGCTCTCGCGGATCGGCACAGTCTGGGGGTGTCCCCGGCGACGATCCGTAACGACATGGCGGTGCTGGAGGAGCAGGGCTACATCGCCCAGCCCCACACCAGCGCCGGCCGGGTGCCCACGGACAAGGGCTACCGGCTCTTCGTTGACCGGCTCTCGCAGGTGAAACCCCTGTCGAGCGCGGAGCGCAAGGCCATCGAGAGCTTTCTCGCGGGTGCGGTGGACATCGACGACGTCGTCATGCGAACGGTGCGGCTGCTTGCCCAGCTCACCCGGCAGGTCGCCGTGGTGCAGTACCCGACGCTGACCAACTCGACGGTCCGGCACGTCGAGCTGGTGCCGCTGAGCGAGCGCCGGCTGATGTTCGTGCTCATCACCAACACCGGCCGGGTGGAGCAGCGCGTGGTCGAGCTGCCCGACGTCGTGGACGAGCAGCGGGTGGCCCATCTGCGAGCGGTCCTCAACACCTCCCTCGACGGCTGCGGGCTCACCGGCGTTCCCGACAAGGTCGCCGACCTGCCGGAGCGGCTGCCCGCCGAGGACCGGCCGCTCGCGGCCACGATCCTGTCCGTGCTGCTGGAGTCCCTGGTGGACAGGCACGATGAAAAGATCGTTTTTGCCGGGGCCGCCAACCTCGCGGGAGCCGACTTCACGGTCGGGCTCCGCGATGTGCTGGAGGCGCTGGAAGAGCAGGTCGTGCTCATGCGACTGCTCGGTGAGACCTCCGACCTGTCGGCGCTGACCGTGCGGATCGGCTCGGAGAACCCCTACACCGGACTCCAGGGCACGTCGATCGTCGCCGCCGGATACGGTTCTGGGGACAAGCAACTGGCCCGGCTAGGTGTGCTGGGCCCAACGCGGATGGACTATCCGGTCACGATGGGCGCGGTGCGCGCGGTGGCACGCTACGTCAGCCAGATCCTGGCTGCATCATAAGAGGTCAACGAAAAGTGGCTAAGAGCGACTACTACGGCACCCTCGGGGTGCGCCGTGACGCCAGTGCGGAAGAGATCAAGAAGGCGTACCGACGTCTGGCGCGCGAACTGCATCCTGACGTCAACCCCGACCCCGAGACTCAGGAGCGCTTCAAGGAGATCACCCAGGCCTACGAGGTCCTGTCCGACTCCAGCAAGCGGCAGATGTACGACATGGGGGCCGACCCGTTCGCCTCGGGCGGTGCGGGGGCCGGAGGCTTCGGTGCCGGTTTCCCGTTCAGCGACATCATGGACGCCTTCTTCGGCGCGGCCGGTGGCGGCGGCGGTCGCGGCCCCCGCTCGCGTGCCCGTCGCGGACGCAACGCCACCATCCGGGTCGAGCTCGACCTGCGCGAGTCGGGCTTCGGCACGACCCGTGAGCTGGTCGTCGACACCGCGGTGGTCTGCGAGGTCTGCACGGGTTCGGGCGCCGCCGCAGGCACCCACCCCGACACCTGTGACATGTGTCATGGCCGGGGCGAGGTCTCCCAGGTCACCCGCTCCTTCCTCGGCCAGGTCATGACCTCACGGCCCTGTCCCCAGTGCGGCGGCTTCGGGTCGATCATCCGCCACCCCTGCCAGGAGTGCTCCGGCGACGGCCGGGTCCGTACCCGGCGGACCATCAAGGTCCGCATCCCGGCCGGGGTGGAGGACGGCACCCACATCCAGCTCGCCGGAGAGGGTGAGATCGGCCCAGGTGGCGGCCCGCCCGGCGACCTGTTCCTGGAGATCGTCGAGCGCCCCCACGAGATCTTCGAGCGGCGCGGCGACGACCTGCACTGCACGGTGCAGATCCCGATGACCGCGGCCGCGCTCGGCACCATCCTGACCATGGAGACGCTCGACGGAGCCGAGGAGCTGGACATCCGTCCCGGTACGCAGTCGGGGCAGACGATCCCGCTCTACGGCCGCGGTGTGCAGCGCCTGAACGAGACCGGCCGCGGCGATCTGCTGATCCATGTGAACGTGGAGACCCCCTCCCGTCTCGATACGGCACAGGAGGAGCTGCTGAGGGAGCTCGCCAAGCTCCGCGGCGAGGAGCGCCCGCCCGGCAAGTTCGCCCCCGGGCAGCAGAGTTTCTTCTCCCGGCTGCGGGACGCCTTCAATGGCCGCTGACCCGGACCGCTCCCGCTCACGCCCCGACGGCTCATGACCGTTCCGGTCTTCCTGGCCGAACCCGCCGACCTGGCCAGGCCGGAGTTCGTCTTCGGCGGCCCCGAAGGGCGCCACGCGGCGGCCGTACGGCGGCTGCGGGCCGGGGAGCGGCTTGACCTGACGGACGGGGCGGGCTCCGTCGCCGAGTGCGTGGTGATCGAGGCGGGCAAGGATTCGCTCCGGGTCCAGGTACTGCGCCGTCACGAGGTGCCCGTGCCGTCCCCGCGTCTGGTCGTGGTCCAGGGGCTGCCCAAGGGCGATCGGGGCGAGCTGGCCGTGGAGATGATGACCGAGGCGGGGGTGGACGTGATCGTCCCCTGGGCCGCGGCCAGGTGTGTCACCCAGTGGAAGGGCGAGCGCGCGGCCAAGGCGCTGGCCCGCTGGCGCTCCACGGCGCGTGAGGCGGGCAAGCAGTCACGTCGCTTCCGCCTGCCCGAGGTGACCGAGCTCGCCTCCACCGCCGGGGTCGCCGCCCTGCTGTCGGCGGCGGCGCTCGGCGTCGTGCTGCACGAGGAGGCCGCCTCCCCGCTGTCCGGCCTGCCGCTCCCCGCGGGCGGCGACATCGTCGTGGTGGTCGGCCCGGAGGGCGGGGTGTCGCAGGAGGAGATCGCCGTCTTCCGCGAGGCCAAGGCGGTGCCGGCGCTGCTCGGGCCGACGGTGCTGCGTACCTCGACGGCCGGGGTCGTCGCGGCGGCGGTGCTCCAGGCACGCAGCGGCCGCTGGTGATCCCCGGCCGGCGGTCCTGAGCCCCGCGCCCGGTGCCTTCCGCCTACCGCGTCGGGCACCGTGGCACGCCGCGGCTCCCTCCTTCGCCCCGCGGGACTCCTCCGCCTCGGGAGAGGCCGTCTGACCGATCCTCGGCACGCCGGGATCCGCCGGACAGGGTCTAGCTGCTGACCGGGGTCGGCGCGGGGATGCTCGCCTCCGTCGGCATCGGGGGCGACGCGTCATCGGATGGCCCGCACTCATTGGCCGAGCACGGGCTCTCCGAGGGAGCCGGCGGTCTCGTCTTCGTCGGCGCGGGGGTCGCCTCGGCCTCCTCGCACTGCTTGGAGATCCCGCTGGGGTCGACCGGCGGTTCGTCGAGGGGGGTGGGGCAGGTGGGCGTCGGCGTCGGCCTGGGAGCCGGCGGTGCCGGGGTCGCCTTGGAGGTCGGCCTCGTGCTGGGCGTCGTGCTCCTGGACGGCGTGGGCGTCGGCGGGAGCGTGCCGTTGCCCGCCTCCGACTTGCCGACGGCGGGGGGCTGGGCGGGGCCGGACGACGGCTGGGACGGAGCCGGGGGCCTTGAGGTGGCTGATCCGTCCGGCGGGGGAGTGGACTCGGTGAAGTTGACCGTGCCGGTGCTCACCTGGGGGATCACCTGTTCGCGGAACTGGGGGACCACCATGACGATGGTCGCCGCGACGAGGAGCGCACCGGCGACGGAGGCTCCGGTCCGCCACCACGTCAGCCAGCGGAGCCCACGTCGCTCGATACGGGCGCGAATTATCTCCAGCCCGTCAGGGGAGGGAACGACCGAGTTCGCCTCCGCGCTGAGCGCACGGCGGAGCAGCTCGCCGTACTCATCCGGGGAGTCGGTCATGACAGTTGCTCCAGTGAGGTTCGTAGGGCGGCCATGCCGCGAGCGGTGTGGCTCTTGACCGCGCCTTTGCTGATGCCCATCGCGTGGGCGATCTGCGCCTCGGACAGGTCTCCGTAGTAGCGCAGGACCAGGGCCTCCCGCTGGCGCGCGGGCAGCCCGCGGAGCGCCTCGATGACGGCGGAGCGCTCGAACTCGCCGATCGCCCCGTTCTCGGCGCTCGGCGCGTCGGGCATGCCCTTGGGCGCGTACTTCTCGACGACCGCCCGGTGCCGAAGCACCGAACGTGATCGGTTCACGACCGACTGTCGCAGGTAGGCCAGTGCCTTGTCGGTGTCGCGCAGGCGACGCCAGGCGCCATGGATGGCGACGAACGCGTCCTGCACGACCTCCTCCGCGGTCGCCATGTCGCGAACGAGGAGTACGGCGAGACGGACAAGAGACCGATAGTGCGCGCTGTAGAGCGCGGTAACGGCCATGTCGGCATCCCACCCGACGGGCGCCGCCCCGAGCGATCTGTCTGCCACGAGGGTCTCGGTGGTCACATCAGTGGGACGCTCGGCCTTCCCAGAGGGTTTACGCTCTTCCGGTTCATTAAGGGGCATGACCCAGTCGTGTCCTCGCCAGGCGGCCATATGGTGCTGTGCGCAAAGGCTGTCTTGGTTGAAGTTTTGCACAACCACCATATCCGGGCGGATCTTTGTTTGCTGGCGGGAACCATCACCGATTCACAACGTCCTCGGCGATAAGGTGCCTGCATGGTGAGCGAAGCCGACTGCCTGTTCTGCAAGATCGTGGCCGGGGAGATCCCCGCGGAGATCGTCTATGAGACCGATCGCACGCTGGCCTTCCGTGACGTCAACCCCCAGGCGCCGACCCATGTGCTGGTGGTCCCCAGGGAGCACCATCGGGACGCCGCGGCGCTGGCGGCCGCCGACCAGGGGCTGGCCGACGACGTGCTCAAGACCGCGCACGCGGTCGCCAGTCAGGAGGGAGTCGCGGAATCGGGCTACCGGCTGGTGTTCAACACCGGACCCGAGGCCGGTCAGACCGTCTTCCACGTGCATGGACACGTGATCGGGGGGCGCGGGCTGAAGTGGCCGCCCGGCTGAAAACCGGCAAGCGCGATCCTGGCGATCACGGATACGATGGCGTTGAAGTTCCACGCCTATATCTGGAGGCGAACAGGCCGTAGGGCCAGCTCATGTCCGAGACAAACGATTCCAGCAGAACGTCGCCGAGGTCCAGGGGTTCCAGCCGGACTCAGGCAAAGGTGGTGATTCCGGACGATCAGTCGATGGTCAGCCTGCTGGGCTCGCGCGATGAGCTGTTGCGCGTCATCGAGGGCGCCTTTCGCGCCGACATCCACGTCCGGGGCAACGAGATCACCGTCACCGGCAGCCCGGAGGAGAGCAGCACCGTGGTGCGGCTCTTCGAGGAGATGTCCGAACTCGTCCGCGGAGGCGCGCAGCTCACGGTCGACGCGGTCGAGCGCAGCATCGCCATGTTGCGGATGACCTCCGACCGTCCCGCCGAGGTGCTCTCGCTGGACATCATCTCCTCGCGGGGCCGGACCATCCGCCCGAAGACCGTGAACCAGAAGCGGTACGTCGACGCGATCGACAAGTTCACCGTCGTCTTCGGCATCGGCCCGGCCGGCACGGGCAAGACCTACCTCGCGATGGCGAAGGCCGTGAAGGCCCTCCAGGAGAAGAAGGTCAACCGGATCATCCTCACCCGCCCCGCGGTCGAGGCGGGCGAGCGGCTGGGCTTCCTGCCGGGAACGCTCTACGAGAAGATCGACCCTTACCTGCGCCCGCTCTACGACGCGCTGCACGACATGCTCGATCCCGAGTCGATCCCCCGGCTGATGGCCGCGGGCACGATCGAGGTGGCCCCCCTCGCCTACATGCGGGGCCGCACGCTCAACGACGCCTACATCATCCTGGACGAGGCGCAGAACACCTCGCCGGAGCAGATGAAGATGTTCCTGACCCGGCTGGGGTTCAACTCGAAGATCGTCGTCACCGGCGACGTCACCCAGGTCGACCTGCCGAACGGCACGCAGAGCGGTCTGCGGGTCGTCCAGGACATCCTCGAAGGCATCTCTGACATCCACTTCAGCCGTCTGACCAGCGACGACGTGGTGCGCCACAAGCTGGTGGGCGACATCGTGGACGCGTACGGGCGCTATGACGAGACGCAGCGCCAACGCGCGCCGCAGCAGATCAAGGGCATGGTCAAGCAGCGTCCTCGGGAGAGGACATGAGCGCGGAACGATTCCGGAGCGGGTCGCGCGGCACGGGGGAAGCAGGGGGGGACCTGTGAGCGTCGAGGTCAACAACGAGTCCGGCGTCGAGATCGACGAGGGGCTCATCGTCTCGCTGGCCGGGCATGTGCTGGAGCGGATGGGCATCAACCCGCTCGCCGAGCTGTCGATCCTGGTCGTCGACGAGGAGACCATGTCGGTTCTGCACGAACGGTGGATGGGGGAGCCGGGCCCCACGGACGTGCTCGCCTTCCCGATGGACGAGCTGCGGCCGGGACCGGGCGCGGGGGCACGGCAGGAGGGTGACTCGCCCACCGACCCGGCGCTCCTCGGTGACGTGGTGCTCTGCCCGCAGGTGGCCGCCAAGCAGGGGGCCGAGGCCGGGCACGGCACCGAGGCCGAGCTGGAGTTGCTGTGCACGCACGGCATCCTCCACCTGCTCGGCTACGACCACGCCGAGCCCGAGGAGCACAAGGAGATGTTCGGCCTTCAGGGCGAGCTTCTGGAGTCGTGGCAGGAGGTGCGCCCCCAGCGGTGAACCTCGCCAACGGGTGGTTGTTCTCCGCCGTCGTCCTCGTCGTGGTCGGCGGGTTGATCGCCAGCGCGGAGACGGCTCTGACTCGTATCTCAAGGGTTCGCGCGGAGGAGTTCGTCCGTGACGGCCGCCGGGGCGCGGTGCGTCTGCAGGCCATCGTCGCCGACCCGCCGCGCTACCTGAACCTCCTGCTCCTGCTCCGGCTGAGCTGCGAGCTGGTCGCCACGGTGATCGGCACGCTGCTCTTCATCGACTGGCTCGGGGATCAGGGCTGGGCCTACGCCGCGGCGGCGGCGGTCATGATCGTCGTCAGCTACGTGATCGTCGGGGTCTCCCCGCGCACGCTGGGCCGCCAGCACGCCGAGCCCATCGCGCTCGCCAGCGCCCCCGTGGTGTACGGCCTGACCCGGATCTTCGGCCCCCTGCCCAAGCTGCTCATCCTGCTCGGCAACGCGGTGACGCCGGGCAAGGGCTTTCGCGAGGGCCCCTTCACCTCCGAGGCGGAGTTGCGGGACCTGGTCGATCTGGCCGAGGAGCGCAGGGTCATCGAGCCAGACGAGCGGGAGATGATCCATTCGGTCTTCGAGCTCGGCGACACCCTGGTCCGCGAGGTCATGGTGCCCCGCACCGACATGGTGTTCATCGAGCGCGGCAAGACGCTGAGCCAGGCCATGTCCCTCGCGCTGCGCAGCGGTTTCTCCCGGATTCCCGTGGTCGGCGAGAACGAGGACGACGTCATCGGCATCGCCTACCTCAAGGACATCGCACGCCGGGTGCAGGACACCGGTGACGACGGGCGCGCCGAGCCGGTGGAGTCCATCATGCGCCCGGCCACCTACGTGCCGGAGAGCAAGCCGATCGACCAGCTGCTGCGCGAGATGCAGGCCCGCCAGATCCACCAGGCCATCGTCATCGACGAGTACGGTGGCACGGCCGGCCTGGTCACCATTGAGGACATCCTGGAAGAGATCGTCGGTGAGATCACCGACGAGTACGACCAGGAGGTCCCCAGGGTGGAGCCGCTTGAGGGCGGCGCGGTACGGGTGACCGCCAGGCTCCCGGTGGACGATCTGGAAGACCTGTTCGGCATCGAACTGGAGGTCGACGACGTCGAGACCGTCGGAGGGCTGCTGGCACACGCGCTGGGCCGGGTGCCGATCGCCGGTTCCCAGGCGGTGGTGGAGGGTCTCAGCCTGACGGCCGAGAGCCTCGCCGGGCGTCGCAACCGGATCGGCACGGTCCTCGTCACCAGGATCGCCCCCGCGGAGCCCGACTCGGTCTCGGCCTCCCCCGACCAGTGACGGGCTGGGGCGGTGGATTTGCCCCAAGTCGTCCGCAAGTGCTCTGCAAGCGGCACGGGTGATGCTTCTCGCACGGCACCTGGTCGCGCGGGAGCCGGTGGGAGGTCCCCGCGTCCGGAGGGGTTCGCGGCGCGTGGGTCGGCTCACGGGGGAGAAGAGTTCACGTAGGGCTTCGTGGCTGTCCTGCGTCACTCGCTTAGGGGTGTTCTCGACCGTGAAATACGGTTGAGGGCACCCTTAGGCGTTTCTTAATGATTGCCGCTTTTGCGGACGGGGAAGAAAGCGAGTCGGCGAGGACGAGACGCCTCGCACATGACATCGGGGGGATGGTCATGACGCGGGGGATGAATATTGTCGTTTTTGCGGTGTTATGTGGACTTATCGTGGGCGGGGCGGCCGGATGCGCCGGCGGAGCGGGGGCCGGCGACGCGATGGACGGCGCCGCGGAGCTGAACCGGCTGCGGGGAGTGCTCGACGAGACGCGAGGGCTGCCCGACGGGTTCTCGGCCCGTCCGCGGGACGGCTGGCGCGCCCCGTTCCAGCCGGTGAACGAGGACTGCCGGCTCGTTCTCGACATCGCGGGAGGCAGGCCGCCGCAGCGGGCACTGGGGGCGCGGGCGGCCGTGACCTACCAGGGTGACGGGATCGGGGAGCTGGCCGGATTCGGTCTGGCCTCCTACCGCGGTGACGACGCCGAGCTTCACTTCAACGAGCTCACGGAGGCGCTGAGCGGCTGTCCGGTCGCACGTGCCCAGGGGGCGGGCCGCGGCACCGCTCTTCGGGTCTCCCCCCTGAACCTGGCAGGGGTCGGTGACGAGGTGCAGGCCAGGAGGCTGAACGGAAAGCTGAACGGATATCCGTACGAGATGCACCTGGTGTTCGCCCTCAGCGGCCATACCTTGATCTCACTGGTGCACGCCGGTGTCAGGGACGTCGACGCCGAGCGCACCCGGGAGCTCGCCCGCCTGCTGGTCGACGAGGTCGCCGCCTGAGAGAGGCGGCAGCCGTGTCGTTTTGGTGCCGGGGCCGCACCCGTGTCGTCCTTGGCGCCGGGAGCTGAATACCCTTGTGCTGTGAGTGACGCGACCCTCGATCCCGAGGACAAGAAGATCATCGTGCTGGCCCGTTCCGCCCGTGCACGCAACGGAGCCGCCGAGGGCGCGGCCGTACGGGACGAGACAGGCCGGACCTACTCGGCGACCAACGTGGCGCTGCCGTCGCTGACCCTGTCGGCGATCCAGGTCGCCGTGGCGATGGCGGTGTCCGGTGGAGCGGAGTCGCTGGAGGCGGCCGCGCTGGTCACCGCGGGTGAGGGGCCCTCCGACGACGACACGCGGGCGGTCCGCGACCTGGGTGCCGAGACCCTGCTCGTGGCCGGTCCTGACGGGACACCGCGTCAGAGCTGAGTCCGGCATCGGCGACAATGGTTGACGTGAGTTCCTCAGCTGCTGATTTCCATGCCGGTTTCGCCTGCTTCGTCGGCCGGCCCAACGTCGGCAAGTCCACGCTGATGAACGCGTTGGTCGGCACGAAGGTGGCGATCACCTCCTCCAAGCCCCAGACGACCCGCCGGGCCATCCGTGGCATCGTGCACCGCCCCGACTCCCAGCTCGTCATCGTCGACACGCCGGGCCTGCACCGGCCCCGCACGCTCCTGGGTGAGCGGCTGGACAGCCTGGTGCTCTCCACCCTCACCGAGGTCGACGTGATCGGCTTCTGCGTGCCCGCCAACGAGCCCATCGGCAAGGGCGACCGGTTCATCGCCGAGAAGCTCGCGGGCGTCAAGAAGACCCCGGTGGTCGCCGTGGTGACCAAGTGCGACCTGGCGACCCGCGAGCAGATCGCCGCGCAGCTGCTCGCGGTCTCCCAGCTCGCCGAGTTCGATGACATCGTGCCGGTCTCCGCGCAGTCGGGTGAGCAGCTCGACGTGCTGGCCGACGTGCTGGTCCAGCGCCTGCCCCAGAGCCCGCCGCTGTACGAGGGAGGACAGCTCACCGACGAGCCCGAGCAGGTGCTGGTCGGCGAGCTGATCCGGGAGGCGGCCCTGGAGGGGGTGCGCGACGAGTTGCCGCATTCGATCGCGGTGGTCGTCGACGAGATGCTTCCCAGACAGGGGCGTGACGACCTCCTCGACATCTACGCTCACATGTTCGTCGAGCGTCCGTCCCAGAAGGCCATCGTGATCGGGCACAAGGGCTCCCGGCTGAAGGATGTCGGCAGCCGCGCCCGCCGGCAGATCGAGGCGCTCCTCGGCACCCGCGTCTACCTCGACCTGCGCATCAGCGTCGCCAAGGACTGGCAGCGCGACCCCAAACAGCTCCGCCGCCTGGGTTTCTACGACTGACGGTTCCCGGCACGGCGGCGCGAGCCGCGGCTGTGCGGGCCCGGCTCCCGGGGACCGCGGCGGTGCTCCCTCAGTGCCCCTCAGCGGCGGTCGGTGATGGCCTCCTCTCCGTGCCCGAGCCGTCGCCGCAGCTCGACCGCGTCCCGGCCGAGCGCGGAGACCAGGGTGGCCGGCCCGGCCAGGGGCAGGGCGGCCCAGCCCCGGCCGACCACCGTCTCCGGCGCCCGGCCGGTGATCAGGATGCTGCCCACGCAGCGGGCGTCGCCGTAGACGGCGGGACTGCCGTCGATCTCCGGGTCGCCCACCACGAACTCCTGCCGGAGCAGCGGGACCCCTCCGAGAACGGCGTCGAAGCGTGAGTGGCAGCGTCCGGGGCGCTCGCCGTACCGGCCGAAGACGATCTCCTCGCGCCAGCGCACCCGCGCGTCCTCGGCCAGGTCGAGCCGGACGACCATGCGGTGCAGGCAGCCCGCCGCGAGCACCGTCGGTTCTGGCGCGAACCTGAGCGAGGCGCCCGCGCCGACCCGGGCCGTGATCGTCATCAGTGACTCGGCCCCCGCGGGGCCGGGCAGCACCAGAGTGCTCGCGACCGACCGCACCTCCAGTTCGGTTCCCGGCGCCACCTCGATGTCGAGGGCCAGATCGTCACCGCCCAGCGGACCCGCCGCGGTGGACACCAGGTGCACCCGGCCGGGCGCGGTCGCCCGCAGCGTGAGCGGTGGGCCGGAGCGCATCGTGGCGAGGACGGTCCGGCCGGCCGCGTCCCGCCGGGTGGCGATCGCCGCCCGCGCCCTCATCGCCCGCCGTCCTGCCTGCTCCGGCCGTGGTACGGACCCCGCCGGTGCCGGAGCGGGCAGGACGGGTGCGGGGACCGGGTCGGTGAGGGGCATGGGTCAGGCGTGGGAGTGCTCGTGGGCCCAGGACTCGACGAGGCCGGTGACCCATTCGGAGACCGCGTACGCTCGTGGATCCTCCCTGATCGAGGTGAAAAGCACGGGTTTGCCGTCCCGTACGGCCGCCGCGTCGCGTGACATGACCGTGAGGTCCGCGCCGACCATCGGGGCCAGATCGGTCTTGTTGATCACGAGCAGGTCGGCCGTCGTCACGCCGGGGCCGCCCTTGCGCGGGACCTTGTCGCCGCCGGACACGTCCAGCACGAAGATCTGCCGATCGGCCAGGCCCCTGCTGAAGGTGGCGGTGAGGTTGTCCCCGCCGCTCTCCACGATCACCAGGTCGAGCGGGCCGAACCGCTCCTCCAGGGTCTCCACCGCGTCGAGGTTGGCCGCGATGTCGTCCCGGATGGCGGTGTGCGGGCAGCACCCGGTCTGCACGGCGACGATCCGTTCCGGGTCGAGCACGCCCGCCCTGCGCAGGAAGTCGGCGTCCTCGGTGGTGTAGATGTCGTTGGTGACCACGCCCAGGTGCATGAACGGGCCGAGTGTCCGGCACAGCGCCGCGGTCAGCGCGGTCTTGCCGCTGCCGACGGGGCCTCCGATGCCCAGGCGTAACGCCCGGCCGTGCGGGTCGGCCGCATGGTGGTGGTCGTCGTGGTTGGCGCCCATATGGGTCACCGTCCTTCCAGATGGTCGTCAGGAGACGAAAAGCCGTAGATCCGCATGAATGTGGTGTTCGGCGAGCAGGTCGAGCGCGGGGGAGGCATGCGCGGGCAGCGCCTCCCAGCCGGTGGGGACGGTGGCCGCGACCCTTTCCAAGGCCGGGGCGAGCTCGGCGAGCAGTCGGTGGACGGCGACGGGGTCGAGGCCGAGCAGCCGTACCGCCGCCGTGGCGGGTCCGGTGACGGAGGTGTAGGCCGCCGCGAGGGCGGCCTCGGCGGGGGAGCATCCCGCCACGGCCGCCACCGCGCCGAGCGCGAGGGGATGGTGGGCGCCCTGGGGCAGGGCCCCGGCCAGCGTGTCGAGCACCGGGGAGGGCCAGATCCTCCGCGAGGTCCGCAGCAGCAGCCTGCCCTGGGTGCGGCTCGCCTCCCGCTGGGCGGGCGAGGAGATCCTGGCGTCTGCCTCCGCGTCCAGCCGCGTCCACTCCGGGCGGCCGGTCGCCGCGGGGGGAGACGCGCCGAGATCGCAGGCCGCGGCGGCGAGGGCGGCCGTCACCAGGCCCGCGGTGGCCAGCCGGCCCCGCAGGAAGGCGGCGAGGCCGGCGAGGTCGTGGATCGCGCCGATCCTGACCGCCTCCTCGGCGCCACCGGAGTGACCGTGTCCCCCGGCGGGCAGCCGGGAATCGGCCAGCAGCAGCAGCGCGGCGTTCATCCGGGGCTCCCTTCGGCCGGGCAGGAGATCAGAACAGGAAGTAGCGCTGGGTCATGGGCAGGGTCTCGGCGGGGGCGGGTTCGATCAGGTCGCCGTCGACGCTGACCGCGAAGGTGTCGGGGTCGACGTCGATCCTGGGCATGGCGTCGTTCAGCGGCATGCTCTCCTTGCCCCTGCGGCGGACGTCGGCCACCGGCAGCAGGCGTCTGCGTACGGCCAGCCGGTCGGCGAGGCCGTCCTCGATCGCCAGCGGGGCGACGAAGTGGACGGACGTGGCGGCGGCGGTGACCGGGGCGGCACCGAACATCGGGCGCGGCATGACCGGCTGCGGGGTCGGGATGGAGGCGTTCGCGTCGCCCATCTGGGCGTAGGCGATCACACCGCCCTTGACCACCAGGTTCGGTTTGATACCGAAGAAGGCCGGGTCCCACAGGACCAGGTCGGCCAGCTTGCCGGTCTCCACCGAGCCGACCTCGCCGTCCAGGCCGTGGGCCACGGCCGGGCAGATCGTGTACTTGGCGACGTAGCGCCGGGCCCGGAGGTTGTCGGCGGGGCCGTCACCCGGCAGAGCCCCCCGACGGCGCTTCATCACGTGCGCGGTCTGCCAGGTCCGGATGATCGTCTCGCCCACCCGGCCCATCGCCTGCGAGTCCGAGCCGATCATCGAGATCGCGCCCATGTCGTGCAGGATGTCCTCGGCCGCCATTGTGGACGGCCGGATCCGGGACTCGGCGAACGCCAGGTCCTCGGGGATGGACGGGTTGAGGTGGTGGCAGACCATCAGCATGTCGAGGTGCTCGTCGAGCGTGTTGACGGTGTGCGGGCGGGTCGGGTTGGTCGAGGACGGCAGGATGTTGCCGTAGGAGGCGACCCGGATGATGTCGGGTGCGTGCCCGCCGCCGGCTCCCTCGGTGTGGTAGGCGTGGATCATCCGGTCGCCGATCGCCGCCAGCGTCGACTCCACGAACCCGGCCTCGTTGAGGGTGTCGGTGTGGATCGTGACCTGGGTGCCGGTGGCATCGGCCACCGACAGGCAGGCGTCGATGGCGGCCGGGGTGGTGCCCCAGTCCTCGTGCAGCTTGAAACCGGAGGCCCCGGCGCGGAGCTGTTCCAGCAGCCCCTCGCGGCTGACCGTGTTGCCCTTGCCGAGCAGCGCGACGTTGATCGGGTAGGAGTCGAGAGACTCCAGCATCCGGGCGAGATACCAGGTGCCGGTGACGGTGGTGGCCTTGGTGCCCTCGGCGGGCCCGGTGCCGCCGCCCACGATGGTCGTCACTCCCGCGGCGAGGGCCTCGTCGAGGATCTGCGGGCAGATCAGGTGGACGTGGGAGTCGATCGCCCCGGCGGTCAGGATCTTCCCGTTGCCCGCGAGGATCTCGGTCGAGGGGCCGATCACCAGGTCCGGATGGACACCGTCCATGGTGTCGGGGTTTCCGGCCTTGCCGATCGCCACGATACGGCCGTCCCTGACTCCGATGTCCGCCTTGACCACGCCCCAGTGGTCGAGGATCACCGCGCCGGTGATCACCAGGTCGGGCGCGCCCTCGGCCCTGGTGGTCCTGGCCTGGCCCATCGACTCCCTGATGACCTTGCCGCCGCCGAAGACCGCCTCGTCGCCCGCTCCGGCGGGGCCCGTCGACAGGTCCTCGGTGACCTCGATGAGCAGGTCGGTGTCCGCCAGCCTGATCCGATCACCGACGGTGGGGCCGTAGAGCGCGGCGTAGCGGGATCGTTCAATGAACACCGGGACTCCCATCGAGAGGTCCGGCCCATTCGGGACGGAGACCGGGGACGATCCGCAGCCCGCCGATCGGCACGAGGGTCACGTCGCGCTCCACACCGGGTTCGAACCGCACCGCCGTACCCGCGGGGACGTCGAGCCGGGTGCCCCAGGCCGCCTGGCGGTCGAACTCCAGGCCGGGGTTGCACGCGGAGAAGTGGTAGTGCGAGCCGACCTGGATCGGCCGGTCCGCGGTGTTGACGACGCGGACGGTGACGCGCTCGCGGCCCGGATTGAGCGGGATGGGCGTGTCGCCGTACAGGATCTCGCCGGGTGTCATCGGCGCTCACCGCTCCTTGGGGTCACGGGATCGGCTGGTGGACGGTGACGAGCTTGGTGCCGTCGGGGAAGGTGGCCTCGATCTGTACGGACGACAGCATCTCGGGCACCCCCTCCATGACGTCGTCGCGGGAGAGCACCTTGCGCCCCGCCTCCATCAGTTCGGCGACGGTCCGTCCGTCCCTGGCCCCCTCCATGAGGAAGGACGCGATGATCGCGGTGGCCTCGGGGTGGTTGAGCCGGAGGCCACGTGACCTGCGGTCGCGGGCGAGACCGGCGGCGACGTGGATGAGCAGGCGTTCCTGCTCGTGTGGTGTGAGCCGCATTCCCGGACCATAGGAACCGGTGGTTTCGGTGACGTTGCACGTTGATGTCGTGTCGGTTTCCAGGTGGCGCGGGCTGTACGAACGGAGGAAGGGCGGCATGGAGCCGCCCTTCCTCCGCGGGGAGGTTCGGTGCGTCCGGTCAATGCATCCTGAAGGTGGTCAGAACCGCGGCGTGGTCGGAGGTCCAGGCGTTGCCTGAGTGGCCGGGGATGGGGGCGGGGGTGCCCTCGACCAGGGCGCTGGAGTCCAGCACCCGGAGATCGCCCGCGTAGTGTACGAAGTCGATCCGGTCCTGCGGCTCCGGCTCGCCCTTGTGGGCGTCGTGGCCGTAGCCGCCGGTGAAGGTCGGGTAGATCGGTGACCAGGTGATGCCGGGGGCGGCGACCGGGTCGGGGTGGGCGACCCGGTAGGAGTCCTTCAGGCCCGCCTTCTCCGGCAGGACCGAGGCGGGCCAGGCCACGGAGTCATAGCCGCAGCGCCTGGTCGCGGGCGTCCAGTCCAGGTGCGAGGGAGCGTTGAAGTCACCGGTCAGCAGGACGGGGGTCCGCTTCGCGTCCCGCAGGTCGGACTGCATGGCCGCGAGGACCGCGGTGATCTGCGGGGTGCGCCCCGAGGAGACCTCGTTGGCCAGGAGCCGCTCGTGGCTCATCTTCCCGAAGCAGGCGTCGTAGGGACCGTAGGGCGTGTAGCCGAGGTGGACATTCCAGATGACGACGTCCTGCCTGTGCTGGTCGTCGACCCGGATCCTGGCGGTGATCCCGGCCAGTCCCGACGCGGCCGGGAGCGGGCCGCGCGAGGTGATCGGGTAGCGGCTGACGATGCCCAGGTCGTTCCCGGCCTGGAAGTGTTCCCAGCCCAGCGCCTCGGCCAGTTCCTTCGCGGAGGTGCCGGAGGTCTCCTGCATACCGACCACGTCCACGTCGTGGTCGAGCAGGAACTTCAGCTGCTTCTCGCGGGCGCCCTTCACCTGGCTGCCGCCGTGCCAGAGGTTCCAGCTCATCGCCTTGAGGTCGGGCACGAGCTTGGCGCCCGGAACCCTGACCTCGATCGCCGCGGTCACCGAGGCGGTCTCGCCGGCGCCGTTGCGCGCCTCGATCCGCACGGCCGCGGGCCGGAGCGCGTCCGGCGGGCGCGGGGTGCCCGAGATACTGCCGTCCGAGCCGACGGTGACCCAGCGGGGCCCGGAGGTCTTGCGGAACGTCAGGCCCTCGGCGTCACCCCGGGTGAGGCCGCCGACGGTCGCGGCGTACGGCTTCAGCGCGCGGGCGTTGCGCAACGGGACGCGGTCGCTGACGAAGTGCAGCGGTTCGGCGCTCACGATCTTCAACTTGACGGGCTGGGCGAGCCAGGCATAGCCGTCCTTGGCCAGGGAGTAGGCGACGTAGTCACCCGGTTCGAGACCGTCGGTGGGCAGCGTGGCGGTGCCGGAGCCCTCGGGGATGTAGACCCACTTCAGGGAGGGGCCGACGTATTTCTCGGCGACCGGGCCGTTGCCGGGGTCCGTATACAGGCCGATCCAGTTCTTCGGGTCGGGACGGGGGGTGGAGTAGGTCAGGCTGATCGGTTCACCGGCCTTCACCGAAGCCGAGATGACGTTCAGCGTGCCGTCCGTGGCGGCGAAGGCAGGGACGTTCACCAGGCCGCTTGTCAGGCCGAGTGTCACTACGGCTGCCGCCACCATGAATAACCGGCGCATTCAGGCTCCTTATGGGGTTCTTGAGGCGAGATAAGCCTGAAGCGCCCCGGTAACGGCATGGTGTATGACGACTGTCATTCAGATTGCGCGCACCGGAAACTCATTACCGCTGCTCAGTATCACGTCGTTTCGCGATTTGTCTGTACAAGTGCGTGCAGTCTGTCTGTATCGCTGCGCTCTGTCACGGCGGTGATATGCCGGTAAGACGCAATTAACAACCGCGAACTAGGCGGGAAACCTCACTCAGTCACCTTGGCGGCAGATAGATCGGTGCGGGGGCCGTACCGGCAAGGAGGAAAGTCATTGAGGAAGACAGCATGGTGCTCCGTGGTGGCCGTCGCGGCGCTGGCCGCGACGCTGACCGCCTGCGGCGGTGAAGCCCCTGCGAACAAGGACGCGGCCGCCGCGAGTGGCGGTGACGGAGACATCAAGGTCGGCATCCTGCACTCGCTGAGCGGCACCATGGCCATCAGCGAGGTGACCGTCAGGGACGCCGAACTGCTCGCCATCGAGGAGATCAACGCCGCCGGGGGAGTACTCGGCAAGAAGCTGGTCCCCGTGGTGGAGGACGGCGCGTCCGACTGGCCCACCTTCGCGGAGAAGGCCACCAAGCTCATCCGCCAGGACAAGGTCGCCACCACCTTCGGCGGGTGGACCTCCGCCAGCCGCAAGGCGATGCTGCCGGTCTTCGAGCGGAGCAAGGCCCTGCTGTGGTATCCGGTGCAGTACGAGGGCCTGGAGAGCTCGCCGTACATCTTCTACACCGGCGCCACCACCAACCAGCAGATCATCCCCGGCCTCGACTACCTCAAGGAACAGGGCAAGAAGAAGATCTTCCTGGTCGGCAGCGACTACGTCTTCCCCCGGACCGCCAACAAGATCATCAAGGCGTACGCGGCGGCGAACGACATGGAGATCCTCGGCGAGGAGTACACCCCGCTCGGCCACACCGAGTACAGCACGCTGACCAACAAGGTCCTCCAGGCCAAGCCGGACGCGGTCTTCAACACCCTCAACGGCGACAGCAACGTCGCCTTCTTCAAGCAGCTCAACAGCGCCGGGGTCACCGCGGAGAAGATGCCCGTGCTGTCGGTGAGCGTCGCCGAGGAGGAGGTCAAGGGCATCGGCGTCGACAACATCGCCGGCCACCCCGTCGCCTGGAACTACTACCAGACCACCGAGAACGCGGCCAACGAGAAGTTCGTCGCCGCGTTCAAGGCCAAGTACGGCGCGGACAAGGTGACCTCCGACCCGATGGAGGCCGGATACAACGCCGTCTACCTCTGGGCCGAGGCCGTCAAGAAGGCCGGCAGCGTCGAGGTCGAGGCGGTCAGGAAGGCGGCGGGCGGCATCGCGCTGGACCGTCCCGAGGGCCTCGTCACCATCGACGGTGAGAACCAGCACATGTACAAGACGGCCAGGATCGGGGTGATCCAGCCCGACGGTCTCATCAAGGAGGTCTGGAACTCCGGCCAGCCGATCAAGCCCGACCCCTACCTCAAGGGCTACCCCTGGGCGAGTGGCCTGGCCACCGGCTGACCCCCCTCAAGACCGGTTCCGGACCGGGCCGTGACCAGATCACGGAAAGTACCGTGGCGCGCCCACAACGCGGCGCGGCCCGGTTCCGGAGCCACACACTCGTAGGAAGGGGACCTTCGGTGGAGGCCTTTCTCAACCAGCTCCCGATCGGCCTGTCCATCGGCGCCGTGCTGCTCCTCATCGCCCTCGGGCTGACGTTCACGTTCGGTCAGATGGGCGTGATCAACATGGCCCACGGCGAGTTCATCATGGCCGGGGCGTACACCGCCTACCTGCTCCAGGACCTCACCGGCCGGATGGCGGTGATCGTGGCCCTGCCCGTCGCCTTCCTGGTCGCCGGGCTGATGGGGCTCATCCTGGAACGGACCGCGATCCGGCACTTCTACGGCCGCCCGCTCGACACCCTGCTGCTCACCTGGGGCGTCAGCCTCGTGCTCCAGCAACTCGCCCGCGACCTGTTCGGGGCGCCCAACGTGCAGGTCCAGGCACCCACCTGGCTGCAGGGCGGCATCGCGTCCCTGCCGTACAACCGGCTGTTCATCTTCGGCCTGGCCGTCGCCACGGTCATCGGCATCTGGGCCTACATGAACCGCACCGGCGCCGGCCGCCGGATGCAGGCCGTGATGCAGAACCGGCAGCTGGCCGCGGTCAGCGGCATCAACACCGCCCGGGTGGACCAGCGGACCTTCTTCATCGGCTCGGGGCTGGCCGGGGTCGCCGGGGTGGCGCTCACCCTCATCGGCCCCGTCGGCCCGGCGCTGGGCACCTACTACATCGTCGACGCCTTCCTGGTGGTCGTCGCCGGAGGGCTCGGCCAGCTGCGCGGTGCCGTCATCGCCGCCGCCGGCCTCGGCCTGCTCAACTCCTACGCCGAGTTCTGGAGCGACGCCAGCCTGGCGAAGGTCATCGTGTTCGCCGCGATCATCGCCTTCCTCCAGTTCCGCCCGCAGGGCCTGTTCGTACTCCGATCGAGGGCGCTCACGTGAATCTCACCCGCCTCAGAGGGCCGGGGCTCTTCGCGGCGGTGGCCGTGCTCGCCCTGGTCGTCGCACCGTTGCTGCTGGAACCCTTCCGCCTCGGCCTGCTGGCCAAGTACCTCTGCTTCGCGATCATCGCCCTGGGCATCGGACTGGCCTGGGGGCAGGGCGGCATGCTCGTCCTCGGCCAGGGCGTGTTCTTCGGGCTCGGCGGCTACGCGATGGGCATGCACCTGAAGCTGGTGGACGCCCAGGGAGACCTGCCCGACTTCATGGTCTGGAGCGGGGTCGAGCAGCTGCCCGTGCTCTGGAAACCGTTCGCCAACCCGGTGTTCGCGCTGGCCATGGTCGTACTCGGGCCGATGCTGATCGCCACCGTGCTGGGCCTGCTGGTGTTCCGCCAGCGGGTGCGCGGCGCGTACTTCGCGATCCTCACCCAGGCGCTCGCCGCCGCGTTCGTCATCCTGCTCGTCGGCCAGCAGGGCCTGACCGGCGGCACCAACGGTCTGACCAACTTCTTCGACCTGTTCGGCCAGGACCTGGCGGCGGACTCCACCCAGCGCGGGCTCTACTTCGTGGTCGCGATCGTCACCGGGCTGCTCTACCTCGGTGCCCGCCAGCTGGTGGGCAGCCGTTTCGGGCGGCTGCTCGTCGCGATCAGGGACGGCGAGGACCGCGTCAGGTTCCTCGGCTACGACCCGGCCAGGGTGAAGACCGTCGTCTTCGCGATCTCCGCGGGCATGGCCGGGCTGGCGGGTGCCCTGTTCGTGCCGGTGGTTGGCATCATCTCGCCCGCGCTGCTGGGGGTGGTCCCCTCGCTCGAACTCGTCGTCGCGGTCGCGGTGGGCGGCAGGTTCGCCCTCGCCGGGGCCATCCTCGGCGCGGTCGTCATGGGGTACGCCAAGACCTCCTTCAGCGAGCAGTTCGCGGACGGCTGGCTCTACCTGCAGGGCGCGCTGTTCATCCTCGTGATGACCCTGGCCCCCAGAGGGATCCTCGGCCTGGTGGCGTCGGCCCGCGACGCCCTGGCCCGGCGGTCGAAGCGCCCCACGGCCCCGGAACCCCCGCCCACGGACGACGCCCCCGGCAGGAGAGTCATGGAGGAGGTCGGATGAGCCCGATCATCGAGGTACGCGGGCTGTCGGTGGTCTTCGACGGCTTCCGCGCCATCGACGGCATCGACCTGACCGTCGAGGCGGGGGAACTGCGCTTCCTGATCGGCCCCAACGGCGCGGGGAAGACCACGCTCATCGACGTCATCACCGGCCTCACCCGCCCCACCACCGGCGAGGTCGTCTTCGACGGCCGCAGCCTGGCCGGCCTGCGCGAGCACAGCATCGTCCGGCTCGGCGTCGGGCGTACCTTCCAGACCTCGGTGGTCTTCGAGGAGCTCACGGTCCTGGAGAACCTCGACCTGGCGGCCTCCTTCCGCCGCCCGCTCTGGTCGCTGGCCCGGCGCAGGCGCGGGATCTCCACGGCCGTCGCCGACGCGCTGGAGACCACGGGGCTGCGGGAGCTGGCGGACCGGCCCGCGGGGGTGCTCTCCCACGGGCAGCGGCAGTGGCTGGAGATCGGCATGCTGCTCACCCAGAGCCCCAAGCTGCTCCTGCTGGACGAGCCGGTGGCCGGGATGTCGAAGGACGAGCGGGAACGGACCGGCGAGCTGCTGACGTCCGTGGCCAACGACCACACGGTGATCGTGATCGAACATGACATGGAGTTCCTGCGCAGGTACGCCTCGCAGGTCACCGTCCTGCACGAGGGCAAGGTGCTGATCGAGGGCTCGGTGGACCAGGTCCGCGACGACCCGCGCGTGCAGGAGGTCTATCTCGGAAGGAAGCGCGGAGATGCTGTCAGTACAGGATCTTGACGCCGGGTACGGCAGGGCCCGGGTGCTGTTCGGGGTCTCCCTGCGGGTGGAGCCAGGGCAACTGGTGTGCGTGATGGGCCGCAACGGGGTGGGCAAGACCACCCTGCTCAACACCGTGATGGGCGTGCTGCCCGCCACCGCGGGCTCGGTCACCTTCGAGGGCCGGGACGTGACGCGCCTGCCGCCGCACGAGCGGGTACGGCTCGGCATGGCGTACGTCCCCCAGGGGCACGAGACCTTCCCTCAGCTCAGCGTGCTCGGCAACCTTCAGGTCACACTGGAGGCCTCCGGCGGCCCGCAGGAGGCGCTGGAGGAGGCGCTGGAGACCTTTCCCCGGCTGAAGCCGCTGCTCAAGCGGCGTGCCGGATTCCTGTCCGGCGGACAGCAACAGCAGCTCGCGATCGCCCGCGCGCTCGTCACCCGGCCCAGGCTGCTCATCCTGGACGAGCCCACCGAGGGCATCCAGCCCTCGATCATCATCGAGATCGAGGAGGCGATCGAGCGGCTGCACGCCTCCGGCCTGTCGCTCCTGCTGGTCGAACAGTATCTGGACCTGGCGCTCCGTCTCGCCGACCGTTTTCTCATCCTCGACGCCGGGCACGTCGCTCATTCGGGGGCGGTGGAGGAATTACACGGGGAGGAAATTCACCGCCTTCTCGCCGTGTGAACCGCACTAATTCATATCAAGAAAGTCGTATTTGATCTCTTCTTGATGAAGAACCTCCCGCTGCGGGCGACGGCGACATAACCTACCCAGCAAAAAGGGAGTCCGGGGGTGTCATGGCGGAGGAACCTGCGGACGGGGGAACGCGAGCGGAGGGGACACCGGACCCTCCCGGGAATCACGGTCGCTCCGACCGGCAGCCCGGCCGCGAGACCGGCAGCCCGGCCGACGACGAGCGCGAGGGGCGATCGGGCGCCGAGACCGGCGGATCGCCCGGTGACGATCGTGACCGACGGTCCGACGATCGACATGACCGTGAGCGGCGCTTCGACGGCCGGTACGAGCGCGGCCGGTGGGACGACGACAGATACGGTCAGGAGCGCCGGTTCGACGAGCGGTACGAGCGTGACCGGCGGGACGACGACAGGTACGGCCGCGACCCGCGGCCCGAGGATGTGCGGCCCTTCGAGGACGCGTACCCCGGGGCGCGGATCGATCCGCCGGGGACGCCCGCCAGGCGCGGATTCCGCCGGTTCCGGCTGACGGCCTGGATCGCGCTGGTCGTCGCGGCGGTCGTGGTCGGGGTGTCCATCGCATGGGTGAACGGGCCGCCCACCGAGGCCGAGCTGCGGGAGAAGGCGGGACTCCTCAGCAAGGACAGGCTCCGGATCGGCGTGAAGGACGACACCCCGGGCATCGCCCTGAGGGCGAAGGACGGGAGCGGCTTCGAGGGCTTCGACATCGACATCGCCTACATGATCGCGGCGGATCTGGGTTTCCGGCGCGACCAGGTCGAGTTCATGTCCATCGAGACCGAGGACAGGGCCCGCATGCAGGCCCGGAACGAGAACGGGGGATTCGTCAGGGTCGACCTCGTGGTGGCGACCTTCAGCGTGACGCCCGACCGCAAGGCGGACCCCTCGGTCGGCTTCTCCACGCCCTACCTCTTCACCGAGCAGTCGGTGGTGACCAGATCCGACTACGAGGACGAACACGTCGCCTCCCTGGGGCAGCTCGAGGGCAAGAAGGTCTGCTCGCTCGGGACCTCGACCTCCCTGGTCGAGCTGAGCAAGGCGATAAGGGGCAACCCCATCGCCGAGGGCCTGATCAGCAAGTGCGTGGAGCGTCTCCGGAGGGGCGACATCGACGCGGTGACCACCGACGCGGCACTCCTGGCCGGGTTCGTCGCGCAGGACAGGAACCTGCGTCACCACGACATCGCGCTGGAGAAGACGGAGATGTGGGCTGTCAACGCGGGGCCCAACGCCGCGCTGCGCACCCTGGTCGACCTCGCGCTCTACCGTTCCTACGCCGATCCGCAGAACCAGCGCTGGGAGGAGGCGTACAAGACCCACATCGAGCCGCTGCTGAAGACCAACCCGGGGGTGAACGTGGCCCAGGCGGAGCAGCCGTGCGCGCTTCCCCCGCCGGTGCGCCGCTGGCCGTGGGAGCGGACCCTCCCCGTCCAGGATTGTCCCTCCGCCCCTTGAAGACCGACAGTCGGGTCAGGGACGCGCCGAGGAACCAGGAGTGGTTCCTCACGCTGCTGCCGGTGTTCCCGATCGTCCTGCTGGTGATGCGGCTGTGGTACGCCAGCCGGCAGGACACCCAGACGCTGCTCCTGCTCGTGCAGACCATCAGCCCGCTGGGCATGCTGAGCGCGATCCTGCTGACCACGGTGTGGGTGCTGCCCGTCGTCGTCGTCGGCGGCCGGCTCCTCGGCACCCTCTGCTGGATCAGCACGGGCCGCTCCTCATGGCTGGTGCGCGCGGCCCGGCGGCTGCCCGGCTGGGTCGCGGGCCTGGCCGTCTTGGTGGGCGTGGGCACCTGGCAACTGCGCTTCCTGCCGACGCTGATGATGCTGTCGCTCGCGCTGGCGGGCCTGATCGTGCGCGAGCGGTTCCCGGCCAACGAGGAGTTGCGGACCACGTTCTGCTACGCGCTGCCGCTGATCGCCGCGGTGCTGTCGTACGTGCTGCTGTGGCCCGCCGTCGTCACCGCGTTCGCCGAGCGGGACGTGGCGACCGCGATCCTGCTGACGCTCCCCCCGGTGTGCGCGCCGCTGCTGACCGGCCCGGTGCCCGCGGCGTCGGCCAGGGTGCTGACCCATGGCATCGCGATCGCGATGGCGGTGTTCACCCCGTTCCTGGTCGGCGCGGTCGTGATGAGGGCGCCGATCCTCCCGCTGATCGCCCTGGAGATCACCGGGGAGAAGTCCTCCGAGGTGCTCGTGGGCTACATGGTCGCCAGTGACGACCTGATGACCACGGTCCTGCACCGCGACGGTGCGGTGAGCTTCATCTCCAACGAGCGGCTGCGGTCGAAGGTGCTCTGCCCCGACCCCGGCGAGGTGCCCAGGACATGGGCGAACCTGCACGGCTGGTACGTCGAACAGAGCGTGATCTCCTGGCTCGCCCCGGTCTCGCAGCGGACCCCGGCCGATTCACGCTGCGAGGGCCGCCCGGCCGCGGAACCCGCTCCCGTCTCACCGTCCCCGACCTCGACTCCGACTCCGGCAGGGGCCTTCGGGGCGGGCGGTCACTGACGGTAGTCCTCGACCTCGTCGATCGGGCGGGGCGCGGCGGAGTCGGGGTCCTCACCGAACTCGCGGCGTGCCCGGCGCTGCCTGAGCAGGTCCCATGCCTGGTCGAGAGCCTCCTCCAGTTGCTGGATCCGGTTGTTCTCCTCATGCGAGGAGATCGAGTGCGAAGTCAGCCTCTTCCGGAGCTCCCGCTCCTCGGCGATGAGTTCGTTGATGTGGGCGAGGATGTCGACGTCCCTCATGGCAGTTCCCCCTGTCAGAGTTCTCCTCAGGTGACCGTACCGTCGGAAGCCGAGCCGGTGGCGCCGGCGTGCTTCGCGTCGCGTGCCCATCCTCGGACGGACTCCCGGAGATCTTCGAGTTCCGCCATGTGAGACCGGGGCTCGGGCATTCGGACCCGTCTGATAGCGTGCTATGCATGCTGCGCGGGCTGCTTCTTAGCTGCCGCGACGAGGGCCTGTAAGGGCCGGCTCCCTCGTCGCGGAGCGAGCCATGCGTGTCGGCCACGATTGTTTTCCCAGTCGAGGAGCCTTTGCATGTATCCGCAGCAGCAACCCAGCCCCATGCCGTTCAAGCGCTACGAGTCCTTCGCGCCGATCCGGCTGGCCGACCGGACCTGGCCGGACAAGGTCATCGAGCGGGCACCCCGGTGGTGTGCCGTCGACCTGCGTGACGGCAACCAGGCGCTGATCGACCCCATGGACCCCCACCGCAAGCTCAAGATGTTCGAGCTGCTGGTGAAGCTGGGCTACAAGGAGATCGAGGTGGGCTTCCCCGCCGCCTCCCAGACCGACTTCGACTTCGTACGGCAGATCATCGAAGAGGATCTGATCCCTGACGACGTGGTGATCCAGGTCCTGACCCAGGCCAGACCCGAGCTGATCGAGCGGACCTTCGAATCGGTGCGCGGGGCCAAGCAGGCGATCATCCACCTGTACAACTCCACCTCCACCCTCCAGCGCAGGGTCGTCTTCGGCCAGGACCGCGAGGGCATCACCGCGATCGCGGTCGAGGGCGCCAAGCTCTGCAAGAAGCTGGCCGCCGAGATGGACGGCACGGAGATCTACTTCCAGTACTCCCCGGAGTCCTTCACCGGCACCGAACTGGAGTACGCGGTGGAGGTCTGCGACGCCGTCAACGACGTGTGGCAGCCCACCCCCGACCGCAAGGTCATCATCAACCTGCCCGCCACCGTCGAGATGGCCACGCCCAACATCTACGCCGACCAGATCGAGTGGATGCACCGCAACCTGGCCTATCGCGACTCGATCGTGCTCTCCCTGCACCCCCACAACGACCGGGGCACCGCCGTCGCCGCCGCCGAGCTGGGCTACCTGGCCGGGGCGGACCGGATCGAAGGCTGCCTGTTCGGCAACGGAGAGCGCACCGGCAACGTCTGCCTGGTCACGCTGGGCATGAACCTGTTCTCGCAGGGCATCGACCCGGAGGTCGATTTCTCCGACATCGATGAGATCCGCCGGATCACCGAGTACTGCACCCAGCTCCCCGTCCACCCGCGCCACCCGTGGGGTGGCGAGCTGGTCTACACCGCCTTCTCCGGATCCCACCAGGACGCCATCAAGAAGGGCTTCGAGCACCTGGAGCGCGACGCGGCCGCCGCGGGCGTCCCGGTCGAGGAGTTCACCTGGGCGGTCCCCTACCTGCCGATCGACCCCAAGGACATCGGCCGTACGTACGAGGCGGTCATCAGGGTCAACAGCCAGTCGGGCAAGGGTGGGGTCGCCTACATCATGAAGGCCGACCACCAGCTGGACCTGCCGCGCCGCCTGCAGATCGAGTTCTCCCGCGTCGTCCAGGGCCGCACCGACGCCCTCGGCGGCGAGGTGAGCCCGGCCCAGATGTTCGAGATCTTCACCGACGAGTACCTGCCGAACGAGGTCGGCCCGTGGGGCCGGCTGGGCCTGCTGGCCCACCGCACCGCCTCCCAGGGCGACGAGAAGGACGCGATCAGCGCCGACCTGCGGATCGACGGGGAGATCCGCGAGGTCGAGGGTGTCGGCAACGGTCCCATCTCCGCCTTCTGTGAGGCCCTGGCCAGGGTCGGCATCGAGGTTCGCGTCCTCGACTACGCCGAGCACGCCCTGAGCGCCGGCACCGACGCCAAGGCCGCCTCCTACATCGAGTGCGAGATCGCCGGCCAGGCCCTGTGGGGTGTCGGCATCGACGCCAACACCACCGCCGCCGCGCTCAAGGCCGTCATCTCCGCGGTCAACCGCGCCAACCGCTAGTCCCCGGTACGACCCGCCGGGGCAACGCGTCCGACAACGATCCACAAGGTCATCTGTCGCCTATTCGACCGCGCCTCCCGCGTAACCCGCGGACGCGCGGTCGAGTCGTCTCGGCAGGTGGCCGGGGCGGTGGGGAAACCGGTCGTCCTGACGCCATATAATTTATAGGTAAAACACTTGCTAATCATGTGAACGGGGATCATGAAGGAACAGCCGGGCGGACGGACGCGGCGGCTGCCGCTGAGGGGAGTGTTCCGGCTCGGCCGGTTCGGCGACATCTGGCACAAGCACGCGCTCAGCGCGGTCATCGCGCTGGCGATCCCCGACCTGATCCTTCTCGCCATGGGCCGGCTGGATCTGGCGGTCTACACCTCCGCCGGAGCGATGTGCGCCCTGTACGCGCACGGTCTGCCGTACGCGGCGCGGGCGCGCAGCCTGATCTGGGTGGCGCTGGGCATGATCGGCGGGGTGGGGGTGGCGCTCGTCACGTCCGGCCTCACCCGGTCCACCGCGATCCTGATCATCGTGTCCGCGGTGCTGGCCGCCCTGCACAAGGTGGTCTGCGACGCCACCCGGATCGGCCCGCCCGGGAACCTGATCTTCACCTTCATGGCCGCGACCTGTGCCTTCATTCCCCAGCGGCTCAGTGAGGTGCCCTTCCACCTGGCGCTCGCCGCACTGGGCGCCCTCCTTGCCTGGCTGGTCTGCATGGCCCCGGCGCTCGTCCGGCCCGAGGGTCCCCAGCGGATCGCCGTCGCCCGCGCGCTGGAGGCGGTCGCGCGGCTCCCGCGGGCGGCCCCCTCGCGACGCGACCCCCAGGACGACACCCCGGCGCGGATCACCCCGGTACCCCGGGTCCGCCATGACGCCGCCGCGGCGGTGAACGCCGCCTGGCGCACTCTCCTGCCGGTGCCCGCGAGCCCGAACCGCGGCGCGCTGGAGCGCCTGCTGGTACACGCCGAGGAGACCCTCGCGACGGGTTTCAGCACCGAGGCCGCCCGGCTGACGGGCTGGGCCACCGACCTGCGCCGGAACCGGCCGCTGCCCCGCACGAGCCTCACCGGGAACGAGGCCGCCGAGCTGACCGGCATCGCGATGGAACGGGCCGTCCGGAGCCGCGAGCCGAGTGTGCTGCGGGCGTTCCATCCGGCCTCCGCGCTGTTCCCGATCGGGATCAGGGTCGCCGTCGGCTCCGCTCTGGCCGGGCTGACCTCGATGGCGCTGGGGGTCGGTCACCCCTACTGGGCGGTCGTGATGGCCGCCTCCGTCTTCCAGGCCAATGCCGTGCTGTCCTGGCAGCGGGCGCTGCAGCGCGCCCTCGGCAGCGTGTTCGGACTGCTCGCCTTCACCCTGCTGCTGCCGATCAGCCGCGCCGGGCAGCTCGCGCTGGTGTTGCTGGTGCTGCTCCTCCAGTTCTGCACCGAGGCGTTGATCACCCGTAACTACTGGCTCGGCACGGTGTGCGTGACCCCGATGGCCCTTCTGCTGACCGAGTTCTCCGGATACCAGCCCGCCGGGCAGCTGATCGCCGACCGCTGGCTGGACACCTGCGTGGGCGTCGCGGCGGGACTGCTCGGCTGCCTGCTGGTGACCAACCGCCGTACCGCCGGCCGGATCGACGCCGCCCTGCACCGGGTGGCCGTCACCCAGGCCGCGGCAGGACACCTGCTGGAGAGCGGCTCCGCGGGCCCCGGCGACATCTCCCGGGCCCGAGGCCTGCTCGTCGCCGCCCTGGTGGAACTCCGGGAGGCCGCCGAGGTCGCCGCCGGCGAGTGGTGGCAGCGGGTGCTGCCGGCGGAACAGATCGCCCAGGCCGAGCAGGAGGGCCACCGTACGCTCGCGCGTCTGAGGGGACCCGCCCGGGATAGAGTCGCCTCAAAGTCGATCAGCGGGTGAGGGAAGCGGGGGCGTGGAGGACATCGTCGCGCAGGTGATGCGCCAGTGGCAGCGCGTCCACCCGGGGTTGGACACCGCGCCGATGGCCGTGATCGGCCGCCTCAACCGCTGTTCCCTGCTGATCCAGCAGGCCGCCGACGCGCCGCTGCGCGAGCACGGTCTGACCCGGTCCGAGTTCGACATCCTCGGCGCGCTGCGACGGCTGGATCGGGAGCTCACCCCCAGCCAGATCACCAGGGAGACCTTCGCCTCCGGCGCCGCCGTCACCAAGCGGCTACGGTTCCTGGAGGAGCGCGGACTGGTGGCCCGCCGTCCCGACGACCGGGACGGGCGGGTGTCCCACCTCTCGCTCACCGAGCAGGGCCGTACGCTCATCGACCGGATGCTCCCCGAGCAGGTCGACTACGACGCGTCGCTGCTGGCCGGCCTGGCCGTGGAGCGGCAGCGGGAGCTGGCGGAACTCCTCGGCGAGCTGCTCCTCCTGCTGGAGGGACGGCCGGGCGTCCGGTCGCTCTGAACGTGCGCCGGTGCGGGCGCCGTCACCTGGCATCCTGCTTCCGCAGTGGCGACCGGCGGTACGAAGCGGGTTCGGCCGAGGCCTTTCCAAACTGGTGAATTCATGGCATTCCACGGCGAGTCGCTCCGAGGTGCCCCATCGTTAGCGACATAGCATCTTTCCAGCTCAGGGCGTAATTCGCTCCCCCCGAACACACCGAAAGCGACATTTTCGGCTATGTACGAAATTCGTATTCATCGGGGGAATTCATGCGATGTATCTTTGGCCTGGCCACCGCCGGGATCGTCCTTCTCAGCGGCACGACGGCCGCCGCGGACGCGCTGCCGCAGCCGCCGGGCCGCGGGCCCGACCCGGCCGCGGGCCGGCCGATCGCCGATCCGCCTCCGTGGCCGCCGCGGCCGATGCCTCCGGGACCCGGATCGATCATGCTGCCCCCGCGACCGCCGATGCCTCCGGGGCCGGGGCCGCTGCCTCCGGGGCCCGGGTCGATGATCCCACCCCCGCGACCTCCGTTCCCGCCGCGGCCTCCGCTCCCGTGGCCACCCGGTACGTGGGGGCAGCCGATCCCACCTCGCCCGACCCCGATTCCACCGTGGCCGACTCCGTGGCCGCCGCGCCCGTTCCCGCCAAGGCCGACCGGATGGCCGCTTCCGCCGTGGCCGACTCCGTGGCCGCCGCGCCCGATTCCGCAGTGGCCCGTGACGGTGGGCGTACCACTGGGCAGGGATCTCTCACTGACCATCGAGGGCAGGTTGGGCACCCGTAGCGTCCAGCTCAGTTGCTCGCCGGTCTTCGGGACGCACCCGCGCGCGGCGGACGCGTGCGCGGCGCTCTACCCGGCGCAGGGCGACCCGGCCCGGGTCGGGCCGACGTGGATGGGGTGCGCGCGGGTGTACGACCCCACGACGGCGAGTGCGACCGGCACGTGGGACGGCCAGTACATCCAGTACCGGCGGACCTTCAGCAACGAGTGCGACATGCACGCCGCGACAGGTCCGGTCTTCGAGTTCTAGGTCCTGACCTTCGAGGGGCCGGGAGAGGAGAGCGCGCCCACCCGCCGGCGCCCGGAGAGGATCGGGCCGCCGCCCGTCATGAAACGGCGGCCCGATCGCCGGAACATCGGCCTGCACGGCGGCGGGGCATTCCGCCGCCGTACGAGCCTGAAATACCCTTGGGGCGGTGATGCCGTCGTCGCGCCCTCGCATGGCCACCCGTGTGCGGCGCGCATCCGCCGTGCACGACCTGGCGCGAGGCGTAGAGAGGGCACGACTTGACCGGACGGCTGCTGAACTGGGCGGGCAACATCACCTACGGCGCCGCGCGGTTCCACCGCCCCGGCAGCATGGAGCAGCTCCAGGAACTGGTCGCCGGCAGCGACGCCGTCCGGGCACTCGGCACCCGGCACTCCTTCAACGAGATCGCCGATCGTCCCGGCGGTGACCTCGTCTCGCTGGAGGATCTGCCGGGTGGGCCCGAGCTCGACCCGGCACGCGGCACGGTCACGGTCGGCGCCGGGGTGCGCTACGGCGAGCTGAGCCGCTATCTGCACGGTGCGGGCTACGCGCTGCACAATCTCGGCTCGCTGCCGCACATCTCGGTCGCCGGTGCCTGCGCCACGGCCACGCACGGCTCGGGCGATGCCAACGGCAACCTGGCGACCGCGGTCTCCGGCCTCGAACTGGTCACCGCCGACGGTGAGGTCACCTTCCTCAGCCGGGAGCGGGACGGTGACCGCTTCGCGGGGGCGGTCGTCGGGCTCGGCGCGCTGGGAGTCGTCACCAGGGTCGTCCTCGACGTCGTCCCGGCCTTCGAGGTGCGGCAGCACGTCTACGAGAACCTGCCCTGGGCGCGCCTTGAGGAGCACTTCGAGGAGATCACCTCGGCCGGGTACAGCGTGAGCATGTTCACCGGATGGGACGGCCCGGTGATCGACCAGGTGTGGGTGAAGCGGCGTGACGGCGAGCCCGGCCCGTGGGAGCCGGTGTCGCGCTGGCTGGACGCCACGGCCGCGCCGGCCGACCGGCACCCGCTGCCGGGGCTGTCCGCCGTCAACTGCACCGCGCAACTGGGGGTGCCCGGCCCCTGGTACGACCGGCTGCCGCACTTTCGCCTGGACTTCACCCCGAGCAGCGGGGAGGAGCTCCAGTCGGAGTATCTGCTCCCGCGCCGCCACGCCCTGGCCGCGCTCCGCGCGCTGGACGGGGTCAGGGACGTCGTCTCCCCCGTCCTGCAGGTGTCGGAGATCCGCACCGTCGCGGCGGACGAGTTGTGGCTGAGCCCCTCCTACCGCCAGGACGTCGTCGCGGTCCACTTCACCTGGAAGAAGGACTGGCCCGCGGTGCGCCGGGTGCTCACCGTGATCGAGGACCTGCTGGAGCCCTTCGAGGCCCGCCCCCACTGGGGCAAGCTCTTCCTGATGGGCTCTGAGCGCCTGGCGTCCCGGTACGACCGGCTACCGGACTTCCGGCGGCTGGCCGCCGACCTCGACCCCACGGGCAAGTTCCGCAACCCGTTCGTCAACGATCGTCTCTTCGCGGGTGATTCTCCCTCATCGGTGTCGAGGTGACGGTCCACCTGCCGGAGGTGGATCCCCGGCCAGCCGGTCGTCTCGCCGAACGGGCACACCGGCACTGCCCCTACTCCACGGCACTTCCGGGCAACGTCGACGTCGGACCGCACCTCGCTTGAGGGAGGCTTCACCCTCCGGCCGGTTCGTCAGTTCTTGGAGACGAGGCCGCGGGTGATGGCCTCCTCGCGGAGGCGTTTCAGCGGGATCGCCGCGCCGTCGCGGTCGATGCGCCAGACGTCCCAGCCGGCGCACGCCTTGCTCCCCGCGGCTGCGGCCCCGGCGGCGGACAGGGAGTGGTACGCCTGGTCCGTCGCCGCCAGCCTGATCCTTCCGTCCTCCTCGATCGTGGCGTGGTGGACCTCGCCCTTGACCGTACGGAAGATCTTGGCGTTCGGCGCTATCAGGCCGCTCCTGATCAGGTCGGCGACCTCGACGCCGTAGTGGCGGCGGGCCGTGGGCGACTCGACAGGAGTCGGGAGCGGGATCACCGGCAGGCGGAAGCCGAGCCTGGCCGGGTTCCAGATCTCCTCGCAGAGCAGCCGGTAGAGGTGCTGGCGCTGTTCGATCTCCCGTACCCCGAAACTGGGGCAGGGCCGGAACGCCTTGTCCAGCCCCGAGTCCCTGAGGTAGTGGGTGAACGGGGTGTTGCGCAGGCGGCTCTTGGGGTGCAGGGAGGCGGCGAGCCGGTTCTCCGCGTAGTAGTGCTCGATCTTCCTGTCGTAGGGATCGTCGCGGAAGCTCGCGTTGACCGACTTGGGCAGGAGCAGCAGGGCGCCGAGGCGGTTGCGCCGGATGTAGAACTCGGCGGTGGTCTTGACGGCGTCCCGGTACCGTTCGAAGCGGTTGGCCCAGATGTGCTCGATCTCGTAGTCGCGCCGCCCCCGCAGGAAGGCGTACTCGTGCTGCCCTCCCTCGCAGGCGCGCTGGACGTGGGCGGTCATCCGGGAGAGCAGGTAGCGGACCACGCGGCGGTTGTTGGCCCGCAGCCCGAAGGAGGCCAGCTCGCGGAAGTCGTGGTCGAGCAGGGAGGTCTCCCGGCCGAGGACCGTGGCGACGTCCTCGGCGGTCCGGCAGATCCGCAGGACGGGGATCAGCCGGTGGATGACCTCGTCGAGGTCGCGGCGCTGCACGGGAAGGTTGTTGACGCACCTGCGCACGTAGAGGAGGTCGAGGAATGAGGCGACCATCGAGGTCTTCCGGACGAACACCTCGTCGGTGTCCTCGGGAGAGACGACGGAGAGCAGCAGCGTGAACTGGTTGTCGATGCCGTTGTAGCCGTTGAAGTAGACGGCTGCCAGGGCGGGCGTGAACTCCCGGCAGGCGCGGAGCAGCTCGCAGTAGCGTTTCGACACGTCCGTGAGCTTCCGCACGAACTTCTCGGCCTCCGCCGGGCGGCCGAGGCCCAGCTGGACGTCGTTGCGCAGGATCCACTCGTGGACGGCCCGCCCGATCTCGGCGGCGTCCTCGGAGTCCTTGTCGAGGTGCGCGTACTGCGCCAGCAGGAACGAGCGGACGTACGCGCTGGGCGTGTTGGCCTCGGGGGAGTCGGTCTCCGCGGTGGTGAGACGGGCCAGCATGTCGGCCCACTCCCTGCCCAGTTCCTCGCGCGGCTGCTCGCCGATCCGCCGGAAGAGATGGCCCTTGAGCAGGTCCACGTGGCTCAGCCGGAGCCCCCGGTCGTTCATCGACACGAAGATCTCGCGGCCGTTCTCCTGGTCGAGGGCCCGGATGCCGACCAGGCAGACCCGGTCCAGCAGCCACCGGACGAAGGGCACCAGGGCCTCACCGCGCAACTCCTCGGGGAACTCCCCGTCGATCTCCCTGCTCCGGTCGTGCAGGTTGCGCACCGAGATGTGCGCGTCGTCGGGCAGGGTGAACCCCTTGAGACCGTTCCAATCGGTGACCAGGGAGTTGAGCAGCTGCGCGCGGGACAGCTCCTCGGAGCTGCCGACCTTGAAGCTCCGCCTGCCGTGCCGCGCCGTGTAGGTGAGCCCTTCCAGCTCGTCGACGTTGATCCACATCTCCTGGTCGAGCAGCAGCTGCCGGAGATAGATGAGCACGAGGTGCAGGGTGGTGACGCGCTGCTGGCCGTCGACGAGGAAGGTGCGGCCGTCGCTCTCGTGGTAGACGTAGGGGCCCAGGAAGTACGGGGCGTAGCGGCCGGCCTCCTCCTGGTCGTGCAGGGGGTTCCACTGGCTGAGGAAGCGCTGGCTGAGGTCGTCGATCAGCGTGCTGACCTCGTGCCGGGTCCAGGTGTACTCACGCTGGTAGTAGTCCAGTGCGAAGGAGTTCCGCTCGAAGAGGGTGCGGACCGTCACACCCTCGCCGTGAATGGGACTGTCCACCATGAAGTCGGCAGCGCCTCTCGCCTGTGGGGGGACGGCTCACTCGAAAGCCGATTCTTCTCATTTATCACGTTGAATCGGCAACCGTTACCGATCGCCGCTAAGTCGTGACGTGTCAGGCGGGCAGGCCGAGGGTGCGGGCCTGACAGCGCATGGTGTGGTCGAAGGCCGCGGCGCGGTTCAGGATCGCGTTGTTGAACTGGCCGAACAACTCGAAGCTGATCCAGCCGAACAGGCCGGTCCAGGTGATCAGGCCGCGGACGATCACGTCGTCGGGGACGTCGGGCATCAGCTCGCGCAGGCGTGCGGCGTCCTCGCGGAAGGACGGCGGGGCGGGCGGGTGGTCGCCGGGTGGGTTCAGGGTTCCGGCCCGGTGGGCGTCGGAGACGATCCGGCCGTAGACGACGGTGTCGCGGATCGCGGCGGGGACGGTGTCCTGCGGAGCCTGGTAGCCGGGGACGGGGGAGCCGTACAGCAGGGCGTACTCGTGCGGGTGGGCCAGTGCCCAGTCCCGTACGGCGTGGCAGACCGCCATCCACCTGCCCGCGTGGTCGGTGTGCGGGACGGCCGCGTCGGCGTTCTCCACGGCCTCGCCGAGGGCGTTGTAGCCGTCGATGATCAGGACCGTGAGCAGGTCGTCCTTGGAGGGGAAGTAGCGGTAGATCGCGGAGGAGGCCATGCCCATCTCGCGGGCGACCGCGCGCAGGGACAGGCCGCTCGCGCCGTCGACGGCCAGTTGCCTGCGGGCGACGTCGGCGATCTCGCGGGTCAGCTCGGCCCTGACCCTTTCGCGTGCGGTGAGGCTCGAACTCATGTCCCGACCATATCAGAGCACTGGAAAGAAACGAGAGCACTGCTCTTGACGAACAGCGCTCTTTAACGAGAGCATTGCTCTCAGAACGGAACGGCAATCTCTTAGGAGCTCCCATGATCTCCCTGGCCAAGAACACCAACCTGCTCGTCATGTTCCTGCTGGAGCTGGGCGTGCTGGCCTCGGTCGGTTACTGGGGTTTCGTCACCGGTTCGAACTGGCCGGTGAAGCTGCTCCTCGGCCTCGGCGGCCCCGCGCTGTTCGTCGTGGCCTGGGCGATCTTCGGCGCGGCCAACGGCGCGACGATCCCGCTCACCGGTCTCGCCCGTGCCGTCCTGGAGGTGCTCTGGTTCGGTGGCGGCGCCGCGGCGCTGGTCATGGCCGGCCGTGTCGTCCCCGGGATCGCCTTCGCCGCACTCTTCGTCGTCAATGCCGCGCTGCGGCTCCTCTGGAACCAGTGAAGGAAGAACCATCATGGCCAAGCACGTCATCGCGGGAGCCGGTCAGGTCGGCTCCGAGGTCGCCCGGTTGCTGGCCGGGCAGGGACACGAGGTGGTCCTGGTCAGCCGCTCGGGCTCGGGACCCGAGCTGCCGGGCATCCGCAGGGTCGCCGCCGACGCGGGCGACCGCACGGAGCTGACCGCCCTGACCAGGGGCGCCGCCGTCCTCTACAACTGCGTCAACCCGCCCTACCACCGGTGGGCGCGGGACTGGCCGCCGCTCGCCGCGTCGCTGCTGGGAGCCGCCGAGGACACCGGCGCCGGATACGTCATCCTCGGCAACCTCTACGTCTACGCCGCTCCCACCAGGCCGATGCGGGAGAGCGACCCGCTGACCCCGCCCAGCGCCAAGGGCGAGATACGGGTCCGGCTGTGGCAGGAGGCCCTGGCCGCGCACGAGGCGGGCCGGGTCCGGGTGACCGAGGTACGCGGATCCGACTTCTTCGGCCCCGGCTGCCTGGACCAGTCACACCTGGGGGAGAGGCTCGTCCCCAGGCTGCTGGCGGGCAAGGCCGTTCGCGTCGTCGGCGACCCCGCACAGCCGCACAGCTGGACCTACGTGCCCGATGTCGCGCGGGCCCTGGTCGCGGCGGGAGAGGGCGAGCGCGCCTGGGGCCGCGCCTGGCACATCCCGACGAACGAGCCGATGACGGTGCGCGAGGTCGCCGCACGGCTGTGCGCGCTCGCCGGAATCCCCGACCCGGGGGTCAAGGCCATGCCGCACTGGCTGCTGCGCGCCGCCGGGACCTTCTCCCCGATGCTCGGCGAGCTGGAGGAACTGCGCTACCAGTTCGTCCGACCCTTCGTCCTGGACTCGGGTGACTTCCAGGAGGCCTTCGGCATCGCGCCGACCCCGATGGACGAGGCGCTGGCCGCGACGATCGCGTGGTGGCGCGACCGTCTGGCCGCGGCGGCGTAGGGACCGGTCGGACGCCGTACGGCGGGTGCGCCGGCGCGGGGGCGCGACGTACGCGCCGGAAAAGCACGCGTCGTAGGCTCTCAGCATGAAGATCGCTGTCATCGGCCTCGGGGACATCGCGCAGAAGGCCTACTTGCCCGTCCTCGGCGCGACCCCCGGCCTCGACCTGCACCTGTGCACCCGCGACCGTGCCACGCTCGACCGCCTCGGTGACGCCTACCGGGTCGAACGCCGGCTCTCCTCGGTGGACGAGGTGCTCGGCGCGGGGGTCGAGGCGGCCTTCGTGCACGTCGCGACGGAGGCGCACGTGAAGGTCGTCGAGCCGCTGCTGCGGGCCGGCGTCCACGTCTACCTGGACAAGCCGATCGCCTACACCCTCGCCGAGGCCGAGCGCCTGGTGCGGCTGGCGCGGGAGAGCGAGCGGTCGCTGTTCGTCGGTTTCAACCGCCGTAGGGCGCCGTCCTACGCCGCTCTGCGCGATCTTCCCCGCGATCTGGTGGTGATGCAGAAGCACCGTGCGCGCCATCCGGAGAACCCGCGGGCCGTCGTCTACGACGATTTCATCCACGTCGTGGACACGCTCAGGTTCCTGGTGCCGGGCGAGGTCGAGCACACCGTCGTCCGCACCCGGGTCAGGGCGGGACTGCTGGAGCACGTGACGCTGGAGCTCTCCGGGGACGGCTTCACCGCCTTCGGGATCATGAACAGGGTGGGCGGCCTGGCGGAGGAGAGCGTGGAGGTCATGGGCGGCGGCGCCAAGCGCCGGGTGGTCAACATGGCCGATGTGACCGACCACGCCGGCGCCGAGACCCTGACCAGGCGGGGCGACTGGACCCCGGTCTCCCGGCAGCGGGGCATCGAGCAGGTCTGCCTGGAGTTCCTCGACGCGGTCCGCTCCGGCACCGTCGTCGACGCCGCCGACGCCCTGGCCACCCATGCGATCTGCGAGGAAATCGTCACCGCCGCGGCCCGGTAGCGCGTGACGGGGTGCGGCTTTTAGGATCGGAGCCCGCGCGAGCGGTGCGCCTCGGCGACCCGGCCGACGCCGATCACGTGGGCGGCCTGGCGCAGGGTGATCCCGCACTCGGCCGAGACCGCCGCGACCGTGTCGAACGCGTTCTCCACGAGGCCGCGAAGCCTCGCGTCCACCTCGCGCGCGCTCCAGGAACGAGCCTGCGCCTCCTGCAGCCACTCCAGGTAGGAGACGATCACACCGCCCGCGTTGGCCAGGATGTCGGGGACCACCGTGATGCCCGCGTCGGCGAGGACGCGGTCCGCCCCGGGCGTGGTGGGGCAGCTGGCCCCCTCCACGATCAGGCCGGCCCTGATCCGGGGGGCGTTCTGCTCGGTGATCGCCCCCTCCAGGGCCGCGGGAACGAGCACGTCCACATCGAGTTCCAGCAGGTCGTCGTGGGACAGCGAGTCCGCCTCGCGGTAGCCGCGCACTCCACCGGTCCCCTTCGACCACGCCCGCAGACCGTCGACGTCCAGGCCCGAACGGTTGACCACGGCCCCGGTGCTGTCGGAGACCGCGACCACGAGAGCGCCCGCGTCGGCGAGGTGGCGCGCGGCGGGGGCGCCGACCTTGCCGAAGCCCTGGATCGCGACGGTACGGCCCTCGGGGGAGCCGCACATGGCCCTGAGCGTGGCGAACCGCACGCCGCGTGAGGTGGCCTCCGCCCGCTCCGGCGCGCCGCCGGAGGTCGATCCGCCGGTCATCACGCCGGGCACCGGGTAGCCCGCGTTCACCGAGTAGGTGTCCATGATCCAGGCCATGGTCCGCCTGTCGGCGCCGACCTCGGGGGCCGGGACGTCCCGCTCGGGGCCGACGATCGGCAGCACCTCGTTGACGTAGCGGCGGGTGACCCGCTCCAGCTCCCGGGTGCTCAGCGAGGCGGGGTCCACCGAGACGCCGCCCTGGGCGCCCCCGTACGGGATGCCGGCCAGCGCGCACTTCCACGTCATCCCCATGGCCAGCGCGGTGACCTCGTGGACGTCGGTGCGGGGGTGGAAACGGATGCCGCCCTTCGCCGGGCCACGGGTGATGTTGTGCTGCACCCGGAAACCCTGCACGACGTCCATCCGGCCGTCCTCGCGGCGGACCGGAACCGACACGGTGAGTGAGCGGCGGGGAGTGGCGAGCATGGCGCGCAGGCTGTCGTCCAGGTCCAGCCGGTCGGCCGCCTGGCCGAGCTGGAAGAGCGCGGTGTCGAGGGCCTGACGGCCAGGGCTGACGGGAGCGGTGGTGGCCGGCATCGTCGACGGCACCGTGAGCGTCCTCAAGGGAAACCTCCGTACGGTGAGCGGGGCGCCTTTGCTCCGCCCGGGGCAGCTGGTCACGATCAGAGTAGGTGCGCTTTTTTGCCTGCGGGGACGGGCAGTGTTTCGTTCTCGTGACCGCTCCGAGGCCTGGTCGCGCCACCGCGACCGGATGGTGCGTTGTTATCTGCCCGCGTCTCTGGGCAATCTGGGAGGAAGGTACGGATCTGGTGGGCTCCGGTAAAGGATTCCTGCCGTCGTGCGGTGACTGAGGGGATGAACGTGCCGGAACTTGTGGTCGGACCGATGTTGCGTTACGTCGACGAGACGAGCGCGTCGGTATGGCTGGAGACGAGCGAGCCGTGCGAGGTGACGGTCGAGGTCGGTGGCGCGAGCTCGCAGGCCAGGACGTTCACGGTCCACGGTCACCACTACGCGATCGTGGACGTGGCGGGCGGCGGGACCTACCAGGTGCGCCTGGACACCGAGACCGTGTGGCCGCTGCCCGACCAGCCGCCCAGTCGCATCCGCCTGCTCGGCCCCGGCGGGCCGGACCGGGTGATGTTCGGCTCCTGCCGGACCAGCGTGCCGCACGACCCCCTGCACACGATCTCCCACGGGGTGGACATGCTGCGCGCGTACGGCTGCACCCTGATGGAGGCGCCCGAGGACCGCTGGCCCGACCTGTTGCTGCTCCTCGGCGACCAGGTCTACGCCGACGAGCCCTCCGCCGAGATGCTGGAGTTCATCGGAAACCGCAGGGACAGCGAGCCGAAGAAGGAGATCGCCGACTTCGAGGAGTACGCCGAGCTGTACCGCCTGGCGTGGGCCGACCCGGAGATCCGCTGGATCCTCTCCACGGTGCCCACCGCGATGATCTTCGATGACCACGACCTGCGCGACGATTTCAACACCTCCAGCACCTGGCGTGAGCAGATGGAGCACGTCCCGTGGTGGCGGCACCGGGTGATCTCCGGGATCGGCGCCTACTGGGTCTACCAGCATCTGGGCAACCTGTCGCCGGCGGAGCGCGCCGCCGACGAACTGCTCAGCAAGGTGTGCGCGGCCGAGGGGGACGGCGGGGAGGTGCTCGACGCGTTCGCCGAGCACGCCTACGACGTACCCGCCGACAGCCGGTGGAGCTACGCCCGCGACCTCGGCGACACCCGCCTGATCATGCTGGACTCCCGTTGCTCCCGCCGGCTCACCCCGAAAGACCGGCGCATGATCGACCCGGTGGAGTGGGAGTGGCTCACCGAGCAGCTCCAGCGGGACGGCGCGAAGCGCTACGTGATCGGCTCCTCGGTGCCGTTCCTGCTTCCCGCGGGCATCCACCACATCCAGAACTGGAACGAGGCGCTGGCGCAGGGGGCCTGGGGCGCCAGGGTGGCCCGCTGGTCGGAGGCGCTGCGCCAGGGGCTGGACCTGGAGCACTGGGCGGCCTTCCGGCGCTCCTTCGAGGACCTGTTCAGGCTGCTGGCCGGGCTGGGCAGGCCGGTGATCATACTCTCCGGAGACGTGCACTACTCCTATGTCTCGAAGGCGCACGGGCTTCCCATCTACCAGCTGGTCTGCTCGCCGATCCGCAACCCGCTGAGCCGCACGCTCCGCCTGGCCAACATCGTCGCCCAGTTCGGTGTCGCCAGCCTGATCGGACGCTCGCTCTCCCGCCTGGCCAAGATCCCCAAGGCGCCCTTCAGGTGGCGGATCACCAACGGCCCGTGGTTCTCCAACGCGGTGGCGGTGCTGTCCCTGGACACCGCCCCCACCTCGGTCCGCTGGGACACCGCCACCGGAATCGACGTCTCGGAGATCACCACGGTGGAGCTGAAGGGGATCTAGGAGGCTGGTGTTAAACGGCCGCTTAGCGATCATGGTGGAGCGCCGCACCCACAGAGCATGCAGATTCGGCCTCCAAGTGGAGTGTGTGCTCCCGATCCTCACCGTTCTTGACGGCTTGGCGGAGGGGCCAAGATTACTTCGCGTGAAAAACACCAGCCTCGTAGGAGCCGTCCCCTGGTCCCCGGCCGGGGGGGAGGGGGGGCGGGGCAACTGGAGGGCCGGGGGAGGGGGGGGGGGCGGGCGGCCGGTTGGGGGGGGGGGGAGCCACGGGGTGGG
>NZ_JBEXGU010000006.1:0-123132 GCF_040607515.1 Streptosporangium sp. NPDC005286
AACTCCAGCTCACCATCGGCGTTCCACCGGGCCAGATCCCCCGTGCGATACATCCGCGACCCGGCGGGGCCGTAGGGGTCGGCGACGAACCGCTCACCGGTGAGACCGGGCCGGTTGAGATACCCCCGGGCCACCCCCGCACCGGCCGCGTACAACTCCCCCACCACGCCCGGCGGCACCGGACGAAGCCGCTCATCCAGCACATACACCCGGGTGCCGCGCACCGGACGACCGATCGGCACCCCACCACCCGGCTGCAGCGGCACCGACATCGACACGCACACCGTCGACTCCGTCGGCCCGTAGGCGTTCACCATCCGCCGGCCCGGCGCCCACCGCTCCACCAACTCCGGACCGCACGCCTCACCCGCGACCACCAACGTCACCAGATCCGCCAACTCCACCACCGGAACCGTCGCCAGCACCGCCGGCGGCAACGTCGCATGACTGACCCGCTCCCGCACCAGTAGATCGGCCAGCTCCGCACCCGCCAACCGACCCGGCGGCGGCACCACCAGCACCGCCCCGGAGGCCAGCGCCATGACCTCCCACACCCACGCGTCGAAGCTCGGAGACGAGAACTGCAACACCCGCGCCCCCCTGCCCACACCCAGCCGCTGCGCCTGCGCCAACGCCAATGCCGCCAGCCCCTGATGCGAGACCACCACGCCCTTGGGTGTGCCGGTCGACCCGGAGGTGTAGATCACGTACGCCGCCCGGGTCAACGGCCCGCCGGCCGCGCGCGGCACCGCCGGATGTGCCGACACGTCCGGAAGGGTGTCCCGCAGCACCAGCGCCGGAGCTGCGTCGGCCAGCATGAACTCCTGCCGTCGTAGCGGATAGGCCGGATCCACCGGCACGAACACGCCGCCGGCCTTGGTCACGGCCAGCACCGCGACCACCAGTTCCACCGAGCGTGGCAGCACCAGCGCCACCCGCGACTCCGGCCGCACCCCCCGCTCGCTCAGCCACTGCGCGAGCCGGTCCGACCACTCGTCAAGCTCCCGGTACGACACCGAGCGGCCGTCGGAGACGATGGCCACCGCATCAGGGTTCCGAGCCACCGAGGCCGCGAACAACTCCCCCAGCGACGTGCCCGCCAGGAGATCCCCGGTGGGCATGTCGTCGATCGAGATCCTTGTCATGGCAGCTGCCCTTCGTCTCGTCGGCACAGCCCGGTGCGGGTGGTCCTGTCCGCCTGGATGCTCTGGACGACCAGATGGCCGTACTCGGCCGCATGGGCGGGTCCCGGTAACGGCGTGGCCGGCGGGCCGAGAACGAGCAGGGGCATGACGCGCCTCACAAGCACCTTCGTTTCCTGGTCGGCGAAATGCCATGAATGGCGGCGGTCCTCGCCGTCGCACGTGCGCACCACGGTGCCGGACGGAGCTGGGAACCGGCTTGCAACCGACCGGGAAAGCCACCGGGGCCGGGGGAAAGTGGTGGCGCGGGCCCCGGATGTGCTGGAGCGGCTACACGTGCCGGTGGCGGCGCTGGGCGGATTCGTCTCCCAGGAGACTGATCAGCTGGTCTCACGAGGTGAACCCGACAGCGGTCCTCCTACCCGCCGACCGACCACCGCTACCCGCACATGGGCTGACCTTCCAGACAGCGGCCCTGTCCCGGAAGATCGTGCCCGCCCCTCAGACGTTCACCCCGATGATGGTTACCCGTACCCGCCGGCCACCTCCCTGCCTTCGTTGAACGGAACAACCGGCCCGCGTCGCCGCCGGCGGGGGCACCGGGAACCGGTCCCGGTACCCCGCCGGTGTGCCGGTCATCGGTACGCGGGCATCCCGGTGATCGCCTCACCGAGTACCAGGGTGTGGATCTCGTGCGTGCCCTCGTAGGTGGAGACCGACTCCAGGTTGGTCATGTGCCGGATCACCGGGTACTCCAGCGTGATCCCGTTCGCGCCGAGACAGCCGCGCGCCTCGCGCGCGACGTCGAGGGCCTGCCGGACGTTGTCCAGCTTGCCGAAGCTCACCTGAGCCGGCACCAGCCTCCCCGCGTCCTTGAGCCGCCCCAGGTGAATCGCCAGCAGGCTCGACCGGTTGACGCTGACCGCCATCTCGGCCAGCTTCCGCTGCACCAGCTGGAAACCGGCCACCGGCTTGCCGAACTGCGTGCGGGAGACGCTGTACTCCACCGCCGCCTCGTAGCACGCCCGTGCCGCGCCGACCGCGCCGAACAGGATCCCGAACCTCGCCTCGTTCAGGCAGGACAGCGGGCCCTTCAGCCCCACGACGCCGGGCAGCACCGCGTCCTGCGGCAGCCGCACGTCCTCCAGCACCAGTTCGGAGGTCACCGAGGCCCGCATGGAGAGCTTCCCGTGAACGTCCCTGGTGCTGAACCCCGGCGTGTCGGTGGGGACCACGAAGCCCCGCACGCCTTCCTCGGCTCGGGCCCACACCACGGCCACATCCGCGATGCCACCGTTGGTGATCCACATCTTGGTCCCGTTGAGAACCCAGTCGGAACCGTCCCGGCGGGCCGTCGTCCGCATGCTGCCGGGGTCGCTGCCGGAGTCCGGCTCGGTCAGCCCGAAGCACCCGATGGCCTCCCCCGCCGCCATCCGCGGCAACCAGGTCTCCCGCTGCTCCTCCGATCCGTAGGCGCGAATCGGGAACATCGCCAGGGAACCCTGCACGGACACGAAACTGCGCAGGCCGCTGTCACCCGCCTCCACCTCCAGGCAGGCCAGGCCGTAGGAGACCGCGTTGGTACCGGCACAGCCGTAGCCGTCCAGGTGCATGCCGAGCAGCCCCAGGGAGCCGAGTTCCTTGGTGATCTCGCGCGGGAACACCCCCCTCTCGTACCAGTCGCCGATCTCCGGCAACACCCGCTCCCTGACGAAACGGCGGACCGTGTCGCGGATCTCCCTCTCCTCGGTGCCGAGCAGCGAGTCGATGTCGAGGAAGTCGTACGGATCAAGTCCGGCGGAACGTTTGTTCACTTCGTGCCTCACATATTGCCAAGTCGGGAGGTGTCATCTACCAGGAGCGACGGGACGCGTCGATCCGCGCGACACCTCGGTCGATCACCACGGTCCCGTCCGCCCGGACGGTCTGGAACAGCACGTCGGCCCCGTCCAGCCACAGGCGGACCTCCAGAGCCTCCCCGGGGACGACGATGCCGCGGAACCGGCCGCCGATGGCGGTGAGCAGATCCGGATCGCCGCCGCAGGCGGCCGCCACGACGGCCCTGCCGGTGAAGCCGTACGTGCACATCCCGTGCAGGATCGGCCGGTCGAACCCGCCACGGGCCGCGAACGCGGGATCCGAGTGCAGGGGGTTGCGGTCACCGGTCAGGCGGTAGAGCAGCGCCTGTTCCGGACGGGTCTGGTAGCGCACGATCTCGTCCGGAGAACGCGCCGGCCGCTTCCAGTCGTCGGCGGCCCCCCGGGGGCCGCCGAAGCCTCCCGCACCCCGGATGAAGGCGGCCGACCGGGTGGAGAACATCGGCGCGCCGGAGATGGGATCGACCGCGCGGACGCCGGTCCACACGATCGCCCCGCTGCCCTTGTCATGGATCGCCAGCACTTCGGCGGTCAGTCTCGCCCGGCCGGAGACCGCCGGCGGGGCCGCCAGCTCCAGGTGCTGCTCGGCGTGGAGCAGCCGGCTCCTGTCGTACGAACCGATGTCCGGCCTGGACACCCGCTGGCTGAGCAGCGCGCCGAAGGTCGGCAGCACCCGCTGGCGCAGGTTCTCGCTGTTCTCCGTGGTCACCGACAGCTCGGCGCCCGGATCCTGCCCGGCGCCGACCGAGACGGCGTAGAGCAGCGCCTCGTCGGATCCCCACGAGATGTCCACCGGCTCGCTGATCCGGCCGACCGCGTCGAGGTCGAGGGCCATGTCAGGCCCCGTCCAGCTGGGGCAGCCGGGGGTTTTGCACGGACTGGGCCAGCAGCTTGCGGACCGCTCCGTCGATCTCCTCGGCGCGCCACAGCCGGGGCAGCTCCGCGGTGGGGCCGACGTTCCAGCCCTCGTACACGCTGAGCAGTCCTCCGCTGGACCCGAAGACCTGTCCGGTGACGCCGGCGGACCGCTCGCTGCCCAGCCAGGCGACCAGCGGCGAGATGGCGGCCGGGTCGTAGGGGTCGAAGTCCCCCTCGGGCTCGGCCATCAGCCCCTCGGTCATCCGGGTTCGCGCTCCGGGAGCGACCGCGTTGACGGTGATCCCGTACGGAGCGAGTTCCATGGCCGCGATCACGGTGAAGCCGGCGATGCCCGCCTTGGCCGCCCCGTAGTTGGTCTGGCCGATGTTACCGAGCAGGCCGGACGAGGACGAGGTGTTGACCAGGCGCGCGGACAGCTTCTCGCCCGCCTTGGCACGCGCCTTCCAGTACCGGGCGGCGGCGCGGGACGGCGCGAAGGTTCCCTTCAGGTGGACCCTGATGACGTCGTCCCACTCCTCCTCCGTCATGTTGGTCAGCGTGCGGTCACGCACGATGCCGGCGTTGTTCACCAGCACGTCCAGGGTGCCGAACCGGTCGACGGCGGTCTGCACCATGGCCTCGGCCGAGGCCATGTCGGCGATGTCGCCGTGGTCGGCGACGGCCTCGCCTCCCATCGCCTCGATCTCCGCGACGACCGCGTCGGCCGGCGTGCGCGAGCCACCCGCGCCGCCACGCTCGACGCCCCGGTCGTTGACGACCACCTTGGCCCCCTGGCGGGCGAACTCCAGCGCGTGGAAGCGGCCGATGCCGTTTCCCGCACCGGTCACGATCACCACGCGTCCCTCACACAACCGCGACATCCGTCCTCCTGTTCACATGTTTCGACAATCATGTTTCGACAACGGGGTGGCGCCTCAGGCGGCGGCGACCTCTTCCGCGCCGAGCACCAGGACGCCCGCGCTCATGAACGAGCCGCCGTTCCCCAGCACGACGCTGGTCCGCACCCCGTCCACCTGGGCCGCGGCCTCCCCGCGTACCTGGCGTACGGACTCGCAGATGGCGAACATGCCGTACATCCCGGTGTGCGTGTACGCCAGACCGCCGCCGTTGGTGTTCATCGGAAGTCGCCCGCCGGGGGCCGTGTGACCCTCCCCGACGAATCCGAAGGACTCCCCGCGGCCCACGAAGCCCAGATCCTCCAGCCCGTACAGCGGGACGTGCGCGAAGGCGTCGTAGATCATCAGGTGGTCCACCTCGGAGTGCGAGACCCCGGCCTCCGCGAACGCCGCGCGGCCGGCATCCCGGAACGCGCGGGACGACGTCAGGTCCGCCATCTGCGAGATGGCCGACGACTCTCCCGCCTCACCGGCCCCCAGCAGGTACACGGGAGGTTTCGGCCCGTCGGCGGCCCGCCGGGCGGAGGTGACCACCACCGCGGCGCCGCCATCGGTGACCAGGCAGCACTCCAGCAGGTGGAGCGGGTAGGAGATCATCTTGGAGGACAGCACGTCGTCGACGGTGATCTCGTCCCGCAGCTTCGCCCGCGGGTTGAGGGCGGCCCACTTCCGCTGGACGACCGGCACCATCGCCAGCTGTTCCGGCGTCATGCCGTACTGCTTCATGTAGCGCAGTACCCCGATGGGGAACGTCGACGGCGCGAAGACCCCGCCGTAGGGCACCTCGAACTGCCCGCGCATCGACTGCGGCGCGGGGGCCCACGGCTGCATGCCGACCCGGGACCTGCCGGACTCGCCGTGGGTGATCAGGACCGTCTCGCAGAGCCCGGCCATGATCGCGGCGGCGGCGTGCCGGACGTGCAGCATGAACGACGTCCCGCCGACCATCGTCCCGTCCAGGTAGGAGGGGTTGATACCCAGGTAGTTGGCGACGTCCAGCGGGCTCTCCCCCGCGCAGGCCACCCCGTCGACGTCCGCGACGGTGAGCCCCGCGTCGCGCAGCGCGGCCAGCCCGGACTCGGCGTGCAGCTGCAGCGCGGACTTGTCGGGGATGCGCCCGAGCTGCTCGGACTCGGCGGCTCCGACGATCGCGACCCTGCCTCGGATGCTCATCGGCCACCGCCCGCCGGCTGGAACTTCGGAACGGCGACGTCACCGTGCTTGTCGAAGACGACCTCGAGATCCATGTCGAGGACAAGGTGCTCCGGGTCGTTGGGAACCCCGACGATGTTGGACATGAGTCTTGGACCCTCCTCAAGCTCCACCACCGCCACGGCGTACGGTCCCTCGTTCTCGAAGCCGGGCGACGGCCGGTGGGCGATCAGGTAGGAGTGCAGCTTTCCCCTGCCGGTGGCGGTGAACCACTCGATGTCCGACGACGAGCAGAAGGGGCAGACCGAGCGCGGGTAGAGGAACGCCCTGCCGCACGGGACGCACCGCGGCAGCCGCAGCTCACCGGCCGCGGCGCCGTCCCAGTAGGGCCGGGTGTCGGGGGTGGGCTTCGGCGCCTGCTTCCCCTCGTTGCGGGCCACGTCAGACCCCCACCCGGACGGCGAGCTGCTCGCGGTGCAGGTCGGAGTCTCCGAAAAGGTGCTGGGAGGCCTTCGCCCTCTTGAAGTAGAGGTGGGCGTCGTGCTCCCAGGTGTAGCCGATCCCGCCGAGTACCTGGATCATCTCTCCGGTGATGGCCGTGTAGGCGTCCGAGCAGACCGCCTTCGCCACGGAGGTCGCGATGGACAGGTCCTCCGCGTCGTCGGCGACCGCGGCCGCCGCGTAGTACGCCGCGGAGCGCGCCGCCTCCAGGTCGAGCAGCATGTCGGCGCACTTGAACTTGATGGCCTGGAAGCTGCCGATGGGGACGCCGAACTGCTCGCGGACCTTGGCGTACTCCACGGCCACCTCCAGGGACCGCGCGGCACCGCCCACCTGCTCGCACGCCAGGCCGGCGGCCGCGATGCCGAGGGTCGCGTCCAGCACCCGCCGGGCGCGGGCTCCCAGGGCGACCGCCCGGCCGCGGGCGTCGGCGAACGTCACCGTCGCCAGCCGCCGTGTCATGTCCAGCACGGGTACGTCCTCGGCGACGACGCCCGCCTCGCGGGTGTCCACGGCGAGCAGCACGGTCTCGCCCTCCTCGCCGCCCGCGACCGAGGCCAGGACGAGGAGCAGGTCCGCCTGGACGCCGTCCATCACGAACGACTTGGTCCCGGTGACGCGCCAGCCCTCGCCGTCGCGTACCGCGCTCACCCGGGGGCGGGTGGCCCGCCAGTCCCCGTCCGCCTCGACGTGGGCCAGGCTCGCGATCGCGTCGCCGGCGGCGATGCGGGGCAGCCACTCGCGGCGCACTTCCTCGTCGTCGCCGAGCAGCAGGGCGTTGGCCGCCACGACCACGGTGGACAGGTAGGGCGAGCGCAGCAGCACCCGGCCCATCTCCTCCAGCACCACCGACTGCTCGCGGAAGCCGTAGCCCGCGCCGCCGTACTCCTCGGGAATCGCCATCGCGTGCAGTCCGAGGCTCTCCGCCATCAGCTTCCAGAGCCCCGCGTCGTAGGGCTCCTCGGACTCCAACTCCGCCCGCAGCCTGTCGGTGCTCGCGTGCTCGGTGAGCAGGCGACGCACGCCGGTGCGCAGTTCCTCCTGCTCAGCCGTGAATCCAAGCCTCATTGCCGTCTCCTTACGCTTCCTGGTGAGTGTCACGCCGACTTACCGACCACGAGGGCGTCGAGGGCCTCGACCACCGTCCCGTCGACCCGCATCGGGTTGACCTCCACTGAATCCCAGCCGTCACCCCAGCCGAGTGCCGCGTCCGCCAATGCCAGGACCGCCGCGACCACGGCGTCGACATCGCCGGCCGCACGGCCTCGTGCTCCCCGTAGGAGTGCCGCCCCCCTGAGCCCGTCGAGCATCTCGGTGACCTCTCGCGCGCTGACCGGCAGCGGCCGTATCGCCACGTCCGCCAGTACCTCCACCAGCACACCGCCGAACCCGAGGACGAGAACGGGCCCCCAGACGGGGTCGCGGTTGATGCCGACGATCAGCTCGACGCCACCGGGGCGGAAGGGCGCGACGAGCACGCCGTCCAGGCGCGCCTCCGGTACCCGGGCGGTGACCGTGGCCATCAGGCCGGTGTACGCCTCGGCCACCGCGTCGTCACCCTCGACGTCGAGGACGACGCCACCGACATCGGACTTGTGGGCGATGTCCGGCGAGCAGATCTTCAACACCACCCGGCCACCGAGCAGCCGTGCGGCCTCCACCGCGCCCGCCGCGTCCGAGACCAGGCGGTGGGGCATCACCGGGACGCCGTGGCCACCCAGCAACTCCAGTGCCCGCGCCTCCGACAGCGGGCCCTCCGGCAGAGGTGCGGACGACGTCGGCCGGGCGGCGCCGGTCCGCTCCGCCCCGCGCAGCCACTCTCTGCTGCCCGTGTAGCGCATCGCGTTGGCGACGGCGCGCAACCCGACCTCGACTCCCGGCAACCTGACGAGGCCGAGTTCCGCGAACAGCTCCCGGGCGAAGTCGCTGAGCCCGACACCCACCTCGTCCTGCAGCAGCACCGGGACGTCGAGCCCCTTGACGGTGTCCGCGATCGCCGCGAAGTGGGCGCGGGTGAAGTCGGGGTCGGCGGGTCGCCCGGGGGGCGCGACGAACGCCTGGAACAGCAGCAGGTCGTAGTGCTCCGCCCCGGTCCTGCCCATGATGGCGGCCGCGTCCACCGGCAGTCTCGGGTTCACCGTCGCGTAACCGGTGACATCGAGAGGGTTCTGCACGTGGGAGAAGGCCGGCAGCAGGGAGCGGAGCTCCTCCAGCGCCGCGGGTGGCAGCCGCGGCAGGGTCATCCCCTCGTCGGCGGCCTTGTCCGCCACCAGCTCACAGCTTCCGCCGGACGCCGAGACCACGCCGAGGCGGCCACCGCGCGGCCGCACCCCGCGAGAGAGCAGCTCGGTCGTCGCGACGAACTCCTCCATCGAGGAGACCTCGACCACGCCGAGCTCCCGCAGCACCGCGGACGTCACCGCGGAGTCTCCCGCCAGCGCCCCGGTGTGCGACATCGCCGTTCGCCGGGCCACCTCACTGCGCCCGACCGGGAGCACCACGACCGGCCGGTCGAGTTCGAGCGCGCGCTCCGCCAGCGACCGGAAGCCCTCGGCGTCCCTGAACGCCTCGAGGAACAGGCCGATCGCCCCGGTCTCCTCGCTCTCGATGAGATACCGCGCCACATCGGTGGACGAGAGCGTGGCCTCGTTCCCGGTGCCCGCCAGCATGCCGACCCCCACGCCCCAGGCTCTGGCGAGGGAGAGCAACGGCTTCATCAGGCCGCCCGACTGCAGGACGAACGAGGCACCGCCGGGGTCGGGCAGGTCCGGCAGCGCGAGGCCGAACGGTACGACCTGGTGCCGCACGTCCACGTACCCGCTGCCGTTCGGCCCCAGCAGGTGGATGCCGGTCTCCTCCACCGCCGCGACGAGCTCGCGCTGTAGCGCTCGGCCGTCGTCCGTCTCCCCGAATCCCGCGGTGAGCACGATGGCACCGCCGATCCCGTTCGCGGCCGCCTCACGCAGGATGTCGGGAACGGTGTCGCGCGGGGACATGATGTAGGCCAGGTCGACCGCCTCTCCCAGCGCGCTGAGGGAGGCCGCCGCCGTGACACCGTGCACGGTCGCCCGCGAAGGGCTGACGCAGTGCACCGCGATCCGCGGCGAGTAGCGACGCAGGTTCTCGAAGGCGTTGACCGACCACATGGAACGTTCCGTCGCGCCGACGAGGGCGACCGAGCGCGGCCGGAAGAGCGTGCTCAGGTCCGACGTCACCCGCGCCGCCTCCGACCGCGCGCCACCGGTCACGTTGTCGAGGATCGCCACGCTAGGACGACCTCGGCAGGCCGAGTACCCGTTCGGCGACGATCCGGCGCTGGACCTCGCTCGTTCCCGCGAAGATCGTCTCAGCGCGGCTGGTGAGGAACGTCTTCTGCCAGCGCCCCACCCGGTAGCCGTCGCCCGAGGGACGCACCAGCGCCTCCGCGCCCTCGATGTCGATGGCGATCTCGCCCAGTTTCCGGTGGTACTCGCTCCAGACCAGCTTGGTCAGCGACGCCTCGGCGCCCAGTTCCCCGCCGGAGGCGAGGGTGGCGAGAACCCGCTGGCCGGTGGCCTTCATGACGTGCACCTGGCAGTAGGCCCAGGCCAGCTTCTGGCGGATGAGCGGATCGGCGTCCCTGCCGAGTTCCCTGGCCCGCTCGACCAGGGCCTCCCACTCCTTCTCGTACTCCAGGTGCTGGACGGCGGCCACCGCGCCACGCTCGCTGCCGAGGGTGGTCATCGCGGACCGCCACCCGTTGTTGAGGCCCCCGATGACGTTGAACAAGGGAGCTCGGGCGCCGTCGATGTACTCCTGGGAGAACGCGTCCTCACCCGACATGGTGATCAGCGGCCGCACCGTGATCCCGTTGTCCTTCATGGGGACGAGCACGTAGGAGATGCCCTTGTGCTTGGGGGCGTGCGGGTCGGTCCGGCACAGCAGGAACAGCGTGTCGGCGAGATGCGCCCGGGATGTCCAGATCTTCTGCCCGGTGATGACGATCTCGTCACCCTCCACGACCCCCTGGGTGGCGACGGCGGCCAGGTCCGAGCCGGCATCGGGCTCGGAGAAACCCTGGCAGTACCTGTCCTCGCCGCTGACGACACGCGGCAGGAAGTACGCCTTCTGCTCGGGGGTGCCGTGCGCGAGGATGGCCGGACCGGCGAGGCGCTCCCCCATCCCCCGGGTCACTCGCGGCATGTCCGCGCGTGCGAACTCCTCGGCGAGGACGGCCATCTCCAGGTCGTCCAGTCCACGGCCGCCGTACTCCACGGGCCAGTGCGGACAGACCAACCCGGCTTCCAGCGACGCCTTCTCCCAGGCGAGGAAGTCCTCGTAGAGCGGCGACTCAGGGTTCCGCCAGGCTTCGCGCTCCAGCTCGTACTCGCCCTTCGACGCGAGTGCCGGCCGCCGATGCTCACTCAACCACTGTCGCAGTTCAGCGCGAAAGTCCTCGAGCCGTTTATCGCCGAAGTCGGTCGTCATCCAATCCTCCTCAGCACAGACGCTCACACAACGATGGTGTGGAATCCCTCGAACATTCGAGGCGTTGAATATCCAGAATCGTACCGGCCAGTTGGTATGATGTCGAGGACTTTCTCCTCGACCGCCCAGGGAGCCCCCCGATGCTCGCCGCATTCGCGCACGCCACGTCGGCCGACGACCCCGTCAGTGCCCTGTCCGTCGGAGAGCGCCCCGAACCGGTACCGCCGGACGGCTGGGTGCCGATCACGGTGCGGGCCGCCTCGCTCAACCACCACGACGTGTGGACGCTGCGCGGTGCCGTCACTCCGGCAGGCGGCCTTCCCTGCGTGCTGGGCACCGACGCGGCCGGGGTGGACGACGACGGCAACGAGTACGTGATCCACGCAGTCCTCGGCGACCCCGCGCGCGGCCGTGGTGACGAGACCCTCGACCCGGAACGGTCCGTGCTCTCGGACGCGGGGCACGGGACCCTGGCCGCGCGGATCGTCGTCCCGCGCCGCAACCTGGTCCCGAAACCCGCCGCGCTCTCCTGGGCCGAGGCGGCCTGCCTGCCCACCGCGTGGCTGACCGCCTACCGCATGCTGTTCACCAAGGCTCGGGCGCGGCCCGGTGACCGGGTGCTGGTGCAGGGCGCCGGAGGCGGGGTGGCCACGGCCGCGATCCTGCTGGCCCGCGCCGCGGGACTGTGGGTGCGCGTGGTCACGCGGGACCCCGCCAAGGCCGGACGAGCCGCCGAGCTCGGCGCGCACGAGGTCGTCATGTCCGGGGCGCGGCTGCCGTCCGACTGCGACGTCGTCCTCGACACCGTGGGGCAGGCCACCTGGAAGTCCTCTCTCGCCGCGGTACGCCCGGGCGGCACCGTGGTGCTCTCCGGCGCGACCACCGGCTTCGACGCGCCGACCAACCTGGCCCGGCTCTTCTCCCGGCAGATCAACGTGCTCGGCTCGACGATGGGCACCCGGACCGAACTCGAGGACCTCATCGGGTTCCTCGTCGCCGGCGGCGTCCGGCCGCTGGTGGACTCGGTGGCGCCGCTCGACTCGGCTCGTGAGCAGTTCTCCCGGCTGCTCTCCGGCCAGGTGTTCGGCAAGGTCGTGGTCGAGCCATGAGCTACGTTCAGGTCAGCCGCCGGGGTTCGGCGTTGTGGGCACGCCTGGACCGGCCGGAGCGGGCGAACGCCCTCGGCCCTGAGATCGTCGCCGGGCTGACCCGGTGGCTCGCCGACGGAGCGGCCGACCCGGCGGTGCGGACCCTGGTCGTCACCGGAACCGGCAGGGCGTTCTGCCCCGGGGCCGACGTCCGGGCCTCCGCCGCCCTGCGGGACGCGGACTCCCGCCTGGCCTTCCTGGAGAGCGGACGCGATCTGATGGCGGCGATCGAGGAGTCACCGCTGCCGGTGATCGCCGCGGTGAACGGGGCCGCGTTCGCCGGCGGGCTGGAGTTGGTCCTCGCGTGCGACCTCGTGATCGCGTCACAGGACGCGGTCTTCGGGGACCTGCACCTGCCACACGGGCGAATCCCGGCCTGGGGCGGTTCCGCGCGGCTGGTCCGCGCGGTGGGAGCCGCGCGCGCGACCCGGATGCTGCTCCTCGGCGAACGGTTCAGCGCCGCCGAGATGACCGAGTTCGGCCTGGTGAGCCGGACGGTTCAGGGAAGCCTGCTGGTGGAGACCGTCGACGAGGCGGCACGGGTGCTGGCCGGATACGACCGGACCGCCGTGGCGGAGATGACCGCGCTCATCCGGTCGGTCCGCCGGCAGACACCGCCGGAGGCGCTCCAAACCGAGTGGGCACACTTCCAGCGGCACTTCACCGGCCACGGCGACCCCGGAGCCGTAACGATCCGTCGCTGAGCGGCCGGGGCGCGGTCACTCCCGGTGCTGCTCGCGCGTCACGGCGCGGCCGGTCAGAAAGGACAGCGCGAGCAGCCCGACCACGGCAAGGCAGACGAGTCCGGAGACACCCAGGGCCTGCCGTGCCCCGACCAGGTTGGCGAACCAGCCGAAGATCGGCGCCCCCACCGGGACCCAGACGAAGAAGGCGATCACGTACAGCGCCATCATGCGCCCCTGGACGTTCGCGGGTGAGCGCAGTTGCAGCGCCGAGATGGCCGAGGTGCCGAACACCTGCATCGTCGCACCCGCGACGAACAGCCCGGCGGCCAGGATGAGCCCTGACGGGAGCGTGGACACCAGCACCGTCACCGCGGCGAAGACCGCCGACCAGGCGAGCAGGATCCGGTTGGTCGGCTCGGACCTCAGCGACGCCGCCAGCCCCGCCCCCACGATGCCGCCGGCCCCGATCATCGCCGTCAACGCGCCGAAGCTCCCCGCCGCGTCCTTCTCCGTGGAGTCCACCAGCAGCGGGATGGCCAGTTGCAGGTGGGTCATGCCGATGCCGAGCATCAGCCCGCCCAGCAGCGGCACGAGATAGGCCGGCGCGCGCAGGTCCGCGAGACCCCGGCGACCGCCCGCGGGCTCCTCCGCCTCCGCCTTCTCGCCGCCGGGCAGCGGGCGCACCCTCACCAGCGCGAGGCAGGAGACCAGGCCGAACAGCGCGACGACGGCGAAAACCGCGGCGGTGCCGGAGAAGGCGATGACACCGCCGGCCAGGGCGGGCCCGGCGACGCGCGCGAGCTGGAAGACGGCGCCGTTCAGCCCGACCGCCGCGGCCAGGAACCGGTACGGGACAAGCTGCCGGGGGTAGGCCAGCCGCACGGGCGCGTCCAGCGCTCCCGGGACGCCCAGCAGGACGGCGAAGAGGTAGGCGATCGGCAGCGTCACGGCGTCACCGGCGATCAGCACCGCGAGGACGACACTGGCCAGCACGACGACGCTCTGCGTCATCAGCATGATCCGGCGCTTGTCGAACCGGTCGCCGAGCGCGCCGCCGCTCAGCCCCAGCAGGATCATCGAGATGTACTGCAGGCCGGTCACCACGCCGACCGCCACGCCGTCACCACCGGAGATCTGGACGACGAGCCACACGTGGGCGGTGCGGTGCATCCACATCGCGCCGTTGCCCAGCACCTGGGCGAGGGCGAACCAGCGATAGCTCACCACGGCGAGTGCCTGGAAAGGGGACCTGCGTTCGGCCATCACGACGCCCGGCGCCACGACGGCACGCACCGTACCGCGCCGTCAGGGTCGCCGGCGAGCCAGGTGACCACCGGCGAGACCTGCTCGGGCGCCGGCTCGCCGACCGCGCGCGGGTCCGTCACCAGATCCGAGGGCATCCGCGTGCAGGCGACCGGCGCGACGGCGTGGCACCTTCCCAGGCCTCGTCCGGCACCGCTGATGACGGCCACCCGGCCCGCGCACATGCTCACTGACGCACCGTCCTCTTCTCCGCTGATCCCCACCACATATGCCGGTCCTGGAGACCGCGGGCGATGATGCCGAGCTGGATCTCCGACGTCCCCTCCACCACGGTCAGGTTCCGCGCGTCGCGGTAGAACCGTTCCGCCGGGTGTCCGGCGACGCTTCCCGCGGCACCGAAGATCTGCGTGGCCAACCCGGACACCCGTACCGCGCACTCGGTGGCGTGCAGTTTCGCCACGGCCAGTTGCCCGGCCGAATCCGGCCCGCTGTCGCCGCTCTCCACCAGGGCCGCGGCCCGGTAGGTCAGCAGCCTGGCCGCCTCGACATCGGCGGCCGCCCGGGCCAGTTCCCACTGGATCCCCTGTTGCCGGATCAGCGCCACCCCGTTGACCTGGCGCGTTTCCGCGTAGCGCACCGCGTGCATCAGGGCCGCCTCGGCGAGGCCGAGCCCGCGCGCGGCGACGACGGGGCGCATGGTCGCCAGCGAGCGCAGCAAAGGGCCGAGCCCGGTGATACCCGGCAGCATGGCGTCGCCGGGGACGCGCACGCGGTCGAGTCCGATGTCCCCCAGGCTCATTCCCCGGACCGACGAGCGGGGATGGAGCCGGAGGCTCAGCCCCGGGACGTCCCGGTCCACGATGAAGGCGCGCAGCGCATCCGGCCGTCGTTCGGCGGGGTCGGCCGTGGTCGCGACCACCACGTACCAGTCGGCCTCGTCCGCGCCGGAGACCCAGCTCTTGTGACCCGAGAGCAGCCAGCCGTCGCCGTCCGGCTCGGCGCGGGTGGACACACCAAGCACATCGCTACCGGCCTGCGGCTCGGACATGCAGAACGAGCCTCTGCTCCGGCCCCGCCCCAGGGGGATCAACCGTTCCCGTCGCTGCTCCGGCGTCCCCCCAAGGAGCAGGGGCGCCGCGGGCAACCGGGACAGCAGCAGCATCAGGCCCGCCGCGCTCGAGTACTGCGCCATCACCTCGGTGGCGTGAGTGAGCGCGGCGACCCCCCGGGGGGCGTGGCCGTCGGGACCGCCGAGCTCGGGCGGCAGGCTGAGAGCCAGCAGCCCTTCCGCGGCGAATCTCCGGTAGACGTCCTCGGGGTAAAGGCCGTCGGCGTCGATCTCGGCGGCCCGTGGTCGGACCGCGTCCACGGCGATCTCATGAAGGCGGTCACGGAAGGAGCCGAAGTCTTGGAACATCATCACCTGCCCTTAGATACCGACCAGATGGTATGATCGGGTGCACATCCCCGTCAACGTCCGGGTCGTGAGCGGCCGGGCGGCCGTCAGGCCGAGAAGGAGACCATCATGACCGTGGCCCCCCAGCAGAGTGGCGTGCTCCGCGGCATCGCCGTCGCGGTCCAGGACACCGCCGCCGCCGAGAGGCTGCTGGGCCGCGTGACGGACCTCCCGGTCACCGTCAGGGACGGCGCCCGCTGGACCGCACTGGACGCGGGTGGGGTCACCGTGGCCCTGACCGTGGCCGAGGAGTTGCCCGGCGGCGCGACGGTGAGCCTCAACGTCAAGGTCGCCGATGTCGCGGCCGCGCACGACCTGCTGATCGCCGCCGGCGCGCTGTCCGTCATGGCGCCGGCCCTGACCGCGCACGAGGAACGGGCCGCGGTCCGGCTCGGTGACTCAGTGGTGCTCTCGATCTACCGGTCGCTCCCCCGGCAGGCCTGACCGGCGGGCCCGGGGCCGGGTCGCTCCCGGCCCGCACCGGCCTCGGCCTCAGGAGTCCCGAGGCACCCAGCTCTCGGTGGACACCCCGTTCCGGTCGAGTCGCGCCAGGCGGCCGAGCGTCTCGAGATGGACGAGGTGCGACATGGTCTCCGCGACGGCGGCCCGGACCATCGCGGAACCGAACCGCTCCAGGGGCCGCGACCAGCCGATGCGCCGCGTCACCTGCCAACCGGACACCCCGGGGTCCGCGCGGACCACCGACTCCACCTCGTCGAGGCGCAGGTCGTGGTGGCCGGCCAGGAAGTCGGTCCTCTCGCGCAGTCCGGAGAACCGGTTCTCGTGCCCCGGCAGCACCTCCTCGACGTCGAGCGCGGCCACCTTTCGCAGGGAGGCCAGGAAGTCCCCCAGGACGTCCGACTCCTCGGCCGGGTGCACACCGACACCCGGCGTGATCCGCGGCAGCACGTGATCACCGGAGAACAGCAGCCGGTGCCCGGTGTCGTACAGGCAGAGATGCCCCTGCGTGTGACCGGGGGTCCACACCGCCCGCACCGACCACCCGGGCAGATCCAGCATCGCCCCGTCGGGCACCCCCGTGACCGGAGCGGTCCAGGACTCCTCGGATGAGGGGGCGCCGGCGGCCAGCATCTCCTCGACCCGCGCCGAAGGCACGCCCCAGCGGGGATAGGTGGCCTCGAGCGCTCGCCGGAAGTTCAGCGGGCCGCTCCTGCCGCCCCGCAGCCGTCCCGCCTCCAGCTCGTGCACCAGCACGCCGGCCCCCGACGCGCCCGCCACCCGGTAGGCGAGGCCGAGATGGTCGGGATGGGCATGGGTGACGACCACCTTGCGCACCTCGTCAAGACGCCGTCCCAGGAAGGTCAGTCCGTCTCGCAGGCTCCGCCAGGACTCCTCGCTGTCCCAGCCCGCGTCCACGAGCGCGATGCCACCGCCCGCCAGTTCGAGGACATAGACGTTGACCGCCTGGAGCGAGGCGATCGGTATCGCGACCGGTATCGACCACAGGCCGGGACGGATCTCAACCGGTCGCCAGTCGATCGGCCGCCGAGCCGCCGAGGCCAGATCGGCCTCAGTCGACACCGAGGTACCGCCCACCGAGAAAGACCAGCGGCATCTCCCCGGTCCCCGTCTCAAGGTGCGTCACCCTGCCGACGGCGATGCTGTGGTCGCCCGCCTGGTACTCGGCCTCCAGGTCGCATTCCACCCAGGCGACCACGTTCTCCAACCGCGGCGCGCCGTTGCCCGCCGCCGCCCAGGAGAGTCCGCGGAACTTGTCGGGCTGCTTGCTCGCGAAGGCCGCGCAGACGTCCTCCTGGCCGGCCGCGAGGACGTTCACGCAGAAACGCCTCGCCATTCGGATCTTGGGCCAGCTCGTGGAGCTCTCACCGGGGCAGAAGGCTATCAGCGGGGGATTCATGGACACGGAGGTGAACGTGCCGATCGCCAGTCCGACCGGCTGCCCGTCCGGCCCGATACCGGCGACCACCGCGACACTGGTCGGCACGTTTCCCAGCACCCGCCGGAAGTGCGCTCCCGGGATCGTCGCGGACGCGCCGGAGGATCCGGCCTGGCGCGACGATCCGGTCATCGGAACAGTCGTCATGCCGACTCCTTGATGTCGTTCGCCCCGGAGGACCGGGACGCGTCCGAGGCGACAAGCGCCGCGCGCTGGACCTTTCCTGCCTCGCTCCGGGGCAGCGCGTCCACGAAGGCCACCTGCCGCACGCTCTTGAAGTGGGCGAGCCGCTCACGGCACCAGGCGATCAGCTCGTCGGCCACCGCCGTTCCCACCGCCGTTCCCGCCGTGGGGACGACGAACGCCTTGGGCACCTCGCCGAGGCGATCGTCCGCCACGCCGACCACCGCGACGTCGGCCACCGCGGGATGCCGGCGTAGGACCGCCTCCAGTTCCCCCGGCCACACCTGGAAACCTCCGGTCTTGATGACCTCCCTGCTACGCCCCACGAGATACAGCACCCGGTCGGTGTCGACATAGCCGATGTCGCCGGACCGGACCCAGCCGTTCTCCACGAGCGAGGCCCCGTCACCGTCCGCGTCGACGTAGCCCTTGGTGCGCGTGGACTTGACCCAGATCTCGCCCTGTTCCCCGGCCTCCCGGGAGGCGCCGCCCTCGTCCCGGATCTCAAGCTCGACACCGTCGTAGATCCGGCCGACCGACCCCGGCTTCCAGCGCCCCTCACGAACGTCCCGGGCATTCCACCCCGCGACGTGGCCGAGCTCGGCCGAACCGTAGTTGGACATCACGATGACGCCGAACCTCTGCTCGAACAGGGCCTTCAGCTCGGGGTCCAGCCGCTGCCCCGCGACGAGCACCTTGCGTACCGAGGAGATGTCCAGCTGCTCGGCGGTGTGCGTCAGGTCGTACACCATGGTCGGCAGCAGGAACAGATTGTCGACGCGGTAGCGCGGCACCAGCCGCGCGATCCGGTCGACGGAGAATCGCTCGACCAGCAGCACCGCCCTGCCGACGTGCCAGCCGAACAGCAGGGACTGGATGCCGCCGCCGTGGAAGAGCGGCAGCAGCACCAGGTTCGGCGGCACGGACTCGTCCGCCGGCGCGTACAGCCCCTCCTCCGGCTGCCGCCCCCCCTTCTGCGCCCGGGCGAGGGTCGACATCGAGGCGTACGTGCCGGAGTGGGTGACGGCCACGGCCTTCGGCATTCCGGTGGAACCACCGGTGAACAGCAGCAGCCCCTCGTCCTCGTCGGCCGGCTCGGGGGTCCTGACCGGCGGCGAGTCGCTCTCGGCGGAACCACGAGCCGTCTCCCCCGCCGTCCGGACCACGTCAAGGGAGAGCACCGGGACGCCGACGCCGTCTTCGGGGAGCCTCGCCGGGTCGGCGACCACCATGCCGGGCCCGGTCTTGGCGATGCACGATCGGACCTCGTCGGAGTTGTAGAGCCCGCTCATCGGGACCGGAACGAGACCGGCCTTCCAGCAGCCGGCGAGACCGAAGACCAGCTCGGGGCTGTTGGCGAGGTAGAGGCCCACCCGGCTGCCCGGCGTCGAGCCATGCTCGACGAGGGCGCGGGCGACCGCCGAGGCGGCCTGGTCGATCTGCCGGTACGTCCAGGTCCGGCCATCCTCATGAATGAGTCCGATGCGGTGTGGCGACCTGCTCGCCCGCGCCTCCAGGTCGTGTACGAGGTTACGCCTCAACTGTCCTCCTCGGCTGTTGGCACGGTGGCCGAACATCGTGATTCCGTTCTCCCGGCGGATCGGCCGCGCCCATCGCGCCTGCCCTCGGGCCCCTCCGGCGCTTCGGGTGAGCCGCGGTCCACTTCCGACGCCCATTATTTTGATACCGACTAGTCGGAATATTACTGTGTGCCGGACTGGCTGTCCACCTTCTCCGCCTCCGGCCGAGGGGCCCACTCGACCAGCAGGTCCAGCGCCTCCACCCGGTCTCCGCGGACCCACAGCGGGTTCACCTCGACAGCCCGCAGCTCGGGGCCGAGGGCGGTCGCGAGCCGCTGCACTCCGTGCACGGCGGCCGCCACCCTTGCCAGGTCGGCGGGCGCCGAACCGCGAAAGCCGCCGAGCAGCCGCGAGACGCGCAGCTCCGACAGCAGGCCCGGGATGTCCCGCTCAGGCACTGGAAGCGGCCTGACCACGACGTCCTCCAGCAACTCGGTCAGCACCCCACCGGACCCCACGGTCAGCAGCGGACCCCAGGTCGGATCGTTGATCACGCTGACCAGCAGTTCCACGCCCGCCGGACGCATCGAGGCGACCAGCGCTCCGTCCAGCGCCGCACCCGGTAGCCGGCTCGCCACCTCGGCCAGCATCTTCTCGAAGGCGGACCGCACGGCATCGGAATCGCGGAGATCGAGCACCACACCCCCCACATCGGATTTGTGGAGCACGTCCTCACTGATCACCTTGAGCACCACGGGGAAGCCCAGCTCGGCGGCCGCCTCCGCGGCCTCGTCGGCCGTGCGGGCCAGGCGGCTGGGGGGTACCGGCACTCCGTACTCGACCAGAAGCCTCTCCGGCTCGAAAGCGGCGGCGCCCGCGGTGCCGCCGGTCACCGGCGCGGCGGGGCTCCGGTCCCGCAGCGCGCGCGGCAGCAGCTCCGCGTACCTGGCGGACCTGTCGAGCGCGGTCATCCCCGCCGCGATCCCCGGCAGGATGACCAGGTCGTTCTCACGGACGATCTCCAGCGCGAACGGGCTCAACGCGAAGACCGCACCGGTCTGGAGCACCACCGGTACCGGACTGTCCCGGATCGCCTGGGCGAGCCGCCCGAACCGGGCCCGAACCACGTCCTCGTCCGGTCCAGGCGCCGCCGGCAGCACCACGGACTGCAGGATCGTCACGTCGTAGTCGTCGGCGCCGTGCTCCGCCACCAGTCGTGTCGCGGTGAAGGGAAGGTCGGCCGCCTTGACCACGAACCCCGTCACATCCAGGGGGTTCTGGACGTCGGCGAAGGCGGGCATCTCCTCGACCAGCGCCTTGGCCAGGGGACCGGCGAAGGGAGGCAGCGTGAAGTCCAGCGGCTCGGCCGCGTCGGCGATCAGTTCGCACGCTCCCCCCGACGCGGCGACGACGGCGAGCCGGCGTCCACGCAGGCCCCGGGGGTGGCGGCCGAGCAGTGCCGCCGTCGCCACCAGGTCCTCTATCGAACGCACCGGGACGACACCAAGGTCCTCCAGGGCCGCCACCGTGGAGGCGTGGTCGCCCACCAGGGCACCGGTGTGCGACAGGGCCGCCTCGCGTCCCAGTGACGAGCTGCCGACATGCAGTGCGACGATCGGCTTGCCCCGCTCCGCCGCCCGCAACGCGGTCGCCCTGAACGCCGCGGGGTCGCGCACCGACTCCAGGAACACCGCGATGACATCCGTGGCCTCGTCGTCGACGAGGTGGTCGATCACGTCGGTGGCGGTGATCACCGCCTCGTTCCCGGTGGTGGCGAGCAGGCTCAGACCCGTGCCCCAGCTCCGCGCCAGGCTGAGCACGTGGGTGGCCAACCCTCCGGACTGCATGACGACCCCCACGCGGCCGGTCGGCAGACCGTCCGGAACCGGCAGGCCGAACAGCCGCACCCCGTCCGTGGCGTTCACGAACCCGCTGACGTTCGGGCCGAGCAACCGGGCGCCCCCGGCCGCGCAGAGCTCCACCAGACGTCGCTGTCGTTCCGCACCCTTGGGGCCCGCCTCACCGAGACCGGCCGAGAGCACGACGAAGTCCCTGGTACCGGCCGCCAGCGCCTGCTCGACGAGGTCCGCCACGTGGTCCGGTCCGACCATGACGAAGGCGAGGTCGACCGGCTCGTCCAGCGCGTCCAGGCCCGGCACGGTCCGTCGCCCGTGCACCGTGCCGCGTCGCGGGTTCACCAGGACGACGTCGTCGAGTCCCACCGAGAGGTCCGTGCCCGCGAGAACGAGCCGGGTCCAGCCGGAGGACTCGCTCGCACCGATCAACGCCACCCGCCGTGGCGCGAAGAAACCGCCGAGGTCACGCGTCGGCGCCGCGGCCGGTACATCCTTGGTAGCGCTCATTCCGCTCTTCCTTCGAATCAGTGGATTCCCCATTTTAATACCGTCCGGTCGGTATGCTCTTCCGGCCGAAGAGGGCGTCCGGGAGAGGTTCCCCGCTCGCCGGGGCTGACCGGGTCGCGCGGCTCCGTCGTTCCGCAGGCGGGAGACTCAGGGGAACGAGAGCCGCACCGACCAGGTGGGCAGCCATGGCGAACGTGGTCTCCGTGCTGCGAGGCACCGTCCGCCCTCAGACGCTGGCCAGACCGGCGAACCGCGGCATGACCTCTTTCGCGAACAGCTTGACGGACTCGACTGTTCGTTCGTGCGACGTCCCGAGCCAGTACGGCCGGGCGATGATGTGGTTCACACCGGCCTCCTCCAGGCGCGCGATGCGCTCGGCCACGAAGTCGGGGTCACCCACCATGAACAGGTTCTCCCACATGTACTCGAACCTTTCCTTCTGGAAGGCGAGCTGCGGGTACTCGGCGTAGTTGAAGTACTCCCGCTCGACGTTCGATCGCACGGTGTCCCTGGCCAGCTGTGTGGTGGGGGCGCAGAACACGTTCACGATCATCGGGTACTCGCGGCCCTCACGCGACTTGCCGGCCTTGGCCAATGCGTCGTCGTGATTGGCCATGGCCTTCACGTGCCAGCCGGGCTTCGGCGAGTTACCCGGAATGATCCAGGCGTCGCCCAGCTCCGCGGCCTTCCGCACCGAGATCGGGCCTCCGGCCCCGACCCAGATCGGCGGACCTCCCTGCTGGAACGGCTTCACGCAGATGCTGTCGTGGACGCTGTAGAACTCGCCGTCGAAGTCCACCCTTTCGCCGGTCCACAGCGCGCGGATCAACCGGATCTGCTCGTGCATCTTCCGGAAACGGTTGGGCTTGTCGATGTTCATGGCGGCGAACTCGTTGTTCCGGTAGCCCGCCCCCACCCCCAGGACCAGCCTTCCCCCGGCCATGTGGTCGAGGGTCGCGAACTCCTCCGCGATGTGAACGGCGTGGTAGGCGGGCAGGATCACCAGGCTGGTCCCGACGGTCATGTTGCCGGAGTGCTGGATCAGTTTCGCGACGACCGAGATGGTCTGCGGTGTCTGCAGGTTCGCGAGAAAGTGGTTGATGGCGAAGATCGAGTCAAACCCCTGCTCGGCGGCCAGCTCCGTCAGGTCCCACAGCTCGTAGAGCCGCTGGCGCAGGTCGTCCTCCGGCAGGTACTGATGCGACGCCAAGATGCCGAACTTCATTATCGCTCCTGTTCCGGCGTACCCGCTGACGCCGTTTCCGCTCGCTGCGCGGCCCTGAAGGCACGGACCTGCTCCGGGGTGGGCAGGCTGACGAACTCGACCTGGATCTGATCCGGGTCCTCGCACATGAACATGGTGATCGGACCGTAGTTGTCCAGGACGCTGGTCGCCGGGGGGTGGTAGCAGTCCACCCCCATGCCGACCAGACGGTCGTACACGTCCTGGATCTCGTCGGCCGGTACCGGGAAACATATGGAGAAGACGCCCGGGTCTCCCGGCCGCTTGGGGTGGGAGTCCTCCGGCACCGGCAGGTCCCACTGGATCAGCTCCAGCTGCCCGATCTTCGTCGGCCCCTGGAAGTACACCGCCCTGCCACCGGCGCCCGGAGGTGTCCGCAGCCGCTTGTGCATCGTCTCGTTGCCCACCCGCATGTCCAAGGTCATGCGCAGTCCGAGCCCGTCGCGATAGAACGGGATGGACTTCTCAAGATCGCGAACACTGACCGCGATGTGGTGGATCTCGCCGACCATCAGCAACTCTCCCTCGATAGTGGACGTCAGCCGAGCTTTCCTCCGAGCCGGAATCTCGGCGCGACCGCGGCGTCCCGGTCCCTGAGCGCCTGGGCAAGGCCCTTGTCCCGCCGCTCCTTGACGAAGTTGTACTCGCCCTCCGCCAGCGAAAGGTTCGTGGCCCAAGCGTGCCCGATCCAGTTGCCCACCTCGCCGACGCCCTTGCCGCGGGCCTCCATGGCGATGCGCATCATCGACTTGCCGATCATCAGGCCGTCCAGCGGCATGAACGAGATGGCCGTGACGTACTCGTCGACGGCGGCGTCCAGCTCCTCTCTGGGCACCACCTGGTTGACGAAGCCGATGCGCTCCCCCTCCTCCGCGGTGAGGGGCCGCATCGTCAGCATGATCTCCTTCATCTTCTTCAGCCCCAGGTTCTCGATCCACAGGTACATGTCCTGCGGGGCGGAGCCGAGGTAGCGGAAGGCCGGATGGGTGAACTGGGCGTCCGGCGAGGCGACGATCATGTCGGCACCCAGCGCGATCTTCATGTGGCCGCCGTAGCAGTAACCGTGCACCTGGCAGATCGTCGCCTTCAGGCAGTTCGTGACCTTGTTTCCAAGGCTCTCGGAAAGGAGGTTCCTATCCGGGAGGATGCGCTGGCGCTGCGCCGGACGCCCCGCCCGCTCGCCCTTCTTGTTCTTGCCGTAGCCGATGTAGTAGCCCAGCTCTGCGGCGTCCGCACCGGAGCCGAAGCAGTCGCCGTTGCCCTTGAAGACGATCGTCTTCACGTCGTCGTCCACCTCGGCCTCCCGGATCAGGTCGCCGACCCTCTCGAAAGCCGCCACCGGGATGCCGTTCAGCTTCTCCGGGACGTTGAAGATGATGTAGGCGACCGCCTTCTCCGGGTCCTTCTCGTACAGCACCGAGTTCTCGATGGCCTTCTCGTCGATCGCCATGCCTTCGGCGTCCCACTGAGAGGCCAGGAGTTCGTACTCGCTCTTCTTCATCAAACTCTCCAGGAACTGGGAATGGGCCGACCGTCAGACCGAGGTGAGCTGGGGAATCACCTTCGCGGCGAAGGTCTCCATCGACTCGATGGCACGCTTGCGGTCAAGTGAGGGAATGTGGAACCAGCCGATGTAGTGGGTGACACCCAGTTCGTCCCGGATCCGGCCGAGGGTGTCGACCACCCGGTCCACCGACCCGAAGGTGCCGCCGTGGGTCAGGGTCTTCTCCACGGTGAGCAGACCGATGTTCCGCTGAACCTTGTCGTAGTACGCCCGCTCCGACTCGATCGCCTCGTCGGAGCCGGGAATCACCTTGCCGACGCTGCGGTAGTAGTTCAGCGCGGCCCCTGCCGCCGCCTGCAGACCGTCCGCGCTCCCGCCGACCCACACCTGCTGCATGAAGGGGAGGTCGAAACCGCCGCTCTCGTGCCCGCCTTCGACGAGCGCCTCACGGTAGGAGTCGTAGTTCTCCTTGATCCGCTGCATGGGCGTGAAGCTGGACGACACGATGATGTGGTCGCCGGCCAGCCCGCGCTGCCGGAAGGTCTCCGGTGACGACGTGCCGTGCAGGATCGGCGGCCCTCCCGGAGTCACCGGCTTCGGGAAGACGTTCATGTCGCTGTACTGGAAGTGCTTGCCCTCGTACGACCAGTTCTCCTGAGTCCACGCCAGCTTCAGGATGTCGACGATCTCCGCGTACAGCTCCTTGTTGGCGTTGCGGTCCTTGCCGAAACCTCGGAACTCGCTCGGCTGGTAGCCGCGTCCGATGCCGAGCACGAGACGGCCGCCGGACAGGATGTCAAGCAGCGCGGCGTCCTCGGCGATGCGAAGCGGGTCGTGCAGTGGGACGACGACCACTGCGGTGCCAATGGTGATGTTGCGCGTCCGCTCGGCGATCGCCGTGCCCAGCATCAGCGGATTACCGAGGATCCCGTAGCGCGAGAAATGGTGCTCCGCCAGCCAGCACGAGTCGAATCCCAGTTCGTCGGCGATCTGGATTTCCTCGATGGTGTCTCGCAGCACCTGCGCGTCGTCTCCGTCACCCTCGGCCGGAAACAGATTCATCACGCCAAATTTCATGCTTCAACCCCCTCGTTACATTCCGACCAGTAGGTATGGTACGGGTATCAAACTGAGATCGTCAAGGTGCCGGATGTCTGGACTCCCGGTACTTCCCCGGCGGACGCATCAGCGTTCGCGGGCCGTTCCACGGCCTCCACCGAACGGCGTCAACGCCGAGGTCAGCAGCATCACAGGGCATCCTCAGAGGCGCGGTCGTCCGAGCGCGCCCCCAGGTTCTCCGCCTACGACGGACACCCCGGGCCCGGTGAGTAACCGGGCACGCGACGGTGCCCGTTTTCTCACACCGACCGGTCGGGACGTTACTGGCTGGAAGAAGCCCCGCTCGTCGGCGAGATCAGTCCTCCGAGGACCAGTTCGGAGAGCTGGTCGGCCACTTCGGAGACGGCCAGCAGGCCGTCAGGGCGGTACCAGTTGTACGCCGAGGTCAGCATGCCAAGGACTCCGAAGCTGGCGATACGTGGCTGCAGGGCCGAGTTGAAAACCCCTTCTTCGATACCTTGACGGATCACCGACTCGTACATCGCGTCGAGCTCGTCGCGCTTTTTCTTTATCGCGGCGAAGCGTTCCTCGGTAAGGAAGCGACGCTCCTGAGTAAACACGGTGACATGGGCGCGGAACTGGTCGATGGCGACCAATGACTCAAGGATGAGCTGCCGCAACCGTTCGACCGGGGTCTCGAATGACTCAAGAATGCGACGGCAGTTCCGGAGCCGGTCGTCGATGTATTCCTCCTGTATCTGCTGAAGGATCTCCTCCTTACCGGAGAAGTGATGATACAAGGCCCCCTTGGTCAGGTTGGCCTCCTTCACGATGTCCTCCACGGACGTCGCGTGGTAACCGCCGACCTCGAACAGCTTCAGTGCACTTGCCAGCAGCGCCCGCCGCGTCTCCGCGGGAGAATAGGTGCCCCGGGGGCCACCTCGTGATGCGGTACGTGCCATGGTTCTCGTCCCCCTTACCTAGAACGGTTTTTCAGTGGTTATCTGCCACACAGGGTAGGGCGTCCGCCGTCACAGTGCGCGAGGTCAGGAGAGGAGCATCGAATCGGTTTTCTCCGAGGATTCCCGTAGCACCCGCTTGAGCACCTTTCCCGAGGGATTGCGAGGGAGCTTGTCCACGAAAGCCACGGATTTCGGCGTTTTGAAGGACGCGAGACGTTCACGGCAGTAGCCGAGCAGATCGTCCTCCGCCAGCGTCGCGCCGGCCTTCAGCACGACGTACGCCTTCGGCACCTCCTGCCAGCGCGGATGCGGCACACCGATCACCGCCGTCTCGGACACGAGAGGATGAGTGTAGATCACCCGCTCGATCTCCTGGCTCGCGACGTTCTCCCCGCCGGAACGGATCATGTCCTTGAGCCGATCCGTGATGTAGAGGAAACCGTCCTCGTCCACCATTCCGACGTCACCCGTGTGGAACCAGCCACCCCGCCACGCCTGAGCGGTCAGCTCCTCGTCACCCCAGTAGCCGGGCGTCACCTTCGGGCCGCGGAGCACCACCTCACCCTGAACACCCGGACCGGCGTCGTTCTCGTTCTCATCGACCACCCGATACTCCACGAAGGGCACGGCCGTGCCGACGGAACCACGCTTCGACACGACGTGTGCGACGTCCATGTAGGCGATGGAGCTGCACGCCTCCGTCATGCCGTAGGCCTGGACCAGGCGGGTCGTCGGCAACATCTCCCGGACCTCGCGGTACAGCTCTCCGGCGGCCGCGCCGAAGACGATCCACTTGAGCGAGGAGAGGTCCCGCGAGCCGTCCGAGGCCGACCGCAGGCTGTGCAGAATCGCCTGCACGAAGATACCACCGGTGACCTGGTGCTCCTCGATGAGCCTGAGTGCCAGTGGCGCGTCGAACTTTCGCATTATCACCAGCGCCCCGCCATTGAAGAGCGCGCCGACGCCGGGTGAGTCCCAGGCCGCGACGTGGTACAGCGGGGACGAGATGAGGAGCCGGTCGGCCGAGGAGAGCCCGAGCTCGCTCGTCTGGGCGATGACGTTCAGCGCGGCCATGCCGTGCGTGATGATCACGCCCTTTGGACGGCTGGTGGTTCCCGAGGTGTACATGATCCGTTGCGGGTCGTCGAAGGCGACCTCCGCCGACGGGACCTCCCGGCCCGAGTAGTCCGCCAGCACCTGGGAGAAGAGCGACCATCCGGGAGAACCGCAACCGTCACCGTCGAGCTGCACCGACGCCCGCAGGCGCAGGTCCTCGCAGATCTCGTGCATGACCTCCACGAACTCGGTCTCACAGATCACCGCGACCGCTCCCGAGTCGCGAACCAGGAACTCGAGCTCCACCCGCTGGAGCCGGTAGTTCAGCGGGACCGCGATGCCCCCGAGCCGGTAAACGGCCAGCACCGCGCAGACGTACTCCGGCGAGTTCATGCCGAGTACGGCGACCCGGTCCCCCTTCCCGACACCGCGTTCGGCGAGGAACGCGGCGGTGGCGTGGACCGAGTCGGCGAGACGCCCGTACGTCCAGACGTCCTCATCGGTGATGAGCGCGGGCTCCGTCTCCCTGCGTACCCTCTGAAGATCGACCAGTCGCCCAAAGTTCATCGCGGTCATTAAATTCGGACCTCTCCTATCGATTTCCGGAGGACTTCAGAAGTTTCGCCAACCGGCACCTCCGCCAGCGCGGGGATGACCTCTTCGCCGAGCAGCCGGATCGAGCGCAGCACGTCGGCCTGGGGCATCCCGGTCCACTGCAGCCGGAGCACCACGTCGGTGTAGCCGATCTCCGCGTAGCGGCTCAGCCTCTCGATGACGTCCTCGGGTGAGCCGATCACGGCATGGCCGCTGATCAGGTCGTCCAGCGAGGCACCGTGCTTCCAGCCGCGGTAGTTCTCGTACTGCTCCGCGAGGAAGGCGCCGGCCGCGTCGACGGCGGCCTGTCGTGTCGGGGCGACACAACCCTCTCGCAGCAGCGGGTAGTCACGGTCGAGGGAGCGTCCGTGCTGGACCAGGGCCTCCCGGAACATCGCCATCCGCTCGGCCACCTCCTCGACCGTTCCGTTGGGGGCGACGGCCCAGGCCGCGTCGAGTCTGGCCACCCGGCGCATGCCCACCGGGCCGAAGGCCCCCAGCCAGAGCGGCGGCCCCGAGGGCTCGACCGGCTTCAGCAGCACCCGGGCGCCGTCCAGTTCGCCGAAGGAGCCCGACCTGGTGACCGGCTCCCCCGACCACAGGGCTCGGAGGACCTCGACGTACTCCTCCATCCGTTTGAACCGCTCCTCCAGGGGGATCCCGAACGCGCGGAACTCCACGCTGCGGTAGCCCGCGCCGAGTCCGAGGATCAGACGCCCTCCGGAGAGCTGGTCGATGGTCGCGAACTCCTCGGCGAGCGCCAGCGGGTTGTGCAGCGGCAGCAGGTAGACGCCGAATCCCAGCCGGATCCGCTCGGTGCGCGCGGCCAGGTAGGCCACCGTCGACAGTGGTTGCAGGAACTGCGAGCGGGTCAGGTAATGGTGCCCGAGCAGGATGGTGTCGAGGCCCATCTCCTCGGCCAGCGCCACCTGCTCCATCGTGTCGCGCAGCCCCTCGCGGACCGATGCCTCGGGCGTGTAGTGCGCGGAGAGTGACATCCCGACCCGGATGCGACGGGTGGGTCTCGTCTCGGTCATCGTCGTTCCTCCTCGTCGGTCCGTGCCGTTCGCACGGCCGCGTCTGCCTGTGTCATGCGGGCGCCTGGCCGGCGAAACGGCGCAGAGCCGATTCGACCCCGAGTGCCACCCGCTCCCCCTCGTCGGCCGCGGCGAGCCGCCACACGAGTTCCTTGGTGGCGCGTACCGCCCCGTCCGGATGACCGGAGAGCAGGCCGGCGACCCGCACCGTCTCCTCGTCGTGCTCCGAGGCCGGGACGACCGAGGTCACCAGCCCGTCCGCCATCGCCCGGCGCGCGTCGAACCGCTCCCCGGTCACCGCCCACTCCAGCACCGCGCGGCGCGTCATGACGGAGAGCAGTTCCGGGATCACGGTGGCGGGCGGCATGCCGAGCCTGATCTCCGGAAGCCCGAAACGGCTGTCGTCCGCCGCTATCACCAGGTCGCAGCGGGTCAGCAGGGCGCAGCCGAATCCGAGAACCAGGCCCGCCGGAGCGGCCACGGTCACCTGTGGCAGTGCGCTGATCGCCGCGAGCAGCCGTCGGCCATGCCGGAAGAACGACGCCAGCACCTCGGGATCGGCACCGGCCAGCCGCTCGAAGTCGGTGACGTCCCATCCGGCGCAGAACGGCCGGCCCGCGGCCCGGAGTACCACGACGCCGATCTCCGGCCGGGATGCCAGCCATTCGAGGGCGGCGACCAGTTCGTCGCAGACCTCCTGTCCGATGGCGTTGCGCCGCTCGGGCCGGGACCAGGTCACCGTCGCCACCGGGCCGTCGGCCACCGAGGCGACGAACCGGCTCTCGGGCCGGCCCTCGGGCGCGGTCAGGGCGCTCATGCCTGGGACGAGGCGGGCAGGAACGCCTCGCCCCGGTCGTTCTCCAGCGCGAAGTGACATCGCGCGTGGTCACCACCCGGGACCTCGACCCACGGGACCTGACCGGTCGTGCAGATCTGCTCGGCGCGGGGGCAGCGCGGGGCGAATCGGCACCCCGTCCAGTCCTCGGTGATCCTGGGAGCGGCCCCGTCGATCGCCTTGATCTCGCCGCCGTCCCAGCTCGGGATGGCCGCCAGCAGGGCCCGCGTGTAGGGGTGCCGGGGACGGTGGACGACGTCCTTCGCCGTGCCCATCTCCACGATCTGACCGGCGTACATCACCGCTATCCGGTTACAGATCTCGCTCGCCAGCATGAGGTCGTGGGTCACGAACACCGTGCCCATCCCGGATCCGGCCGTCAGCGAGCCGAGCAGGTCGACGACCTCCGCCTGGGTGGTCACATCCAGCGCCGAGGTGCACTCGTCGGTGATCAGCACCTCCGGCTCCGTGACCACCGCGAGTGCGATGGCGATCCGCTGGCGCATTCCCCCGGAGAGCTGATGGGGGAAGGAGTCGAGCACCCGATCCACCTCGGTGAAGCCCATCCGGCTGATCACATGAGCGATCCGCGCGTCCCGTTCCTCGGGAGAGAGTTTCGGCAGGTGGGTGCGGACCACCTCACGCAGCTGGCGCCGTACCCTCATCAGGGGGTTGAGCGAGGACGACGCCCCCTGGAAGACCATTCCGACATGACGTCCGCGGACCTTGTCGACGTCCTGCCTTCCCGGCGCCTGGACCTGCTCACCCAGCACGACGACCTCGCCTGAGGCCACCGAGACATTGCGGTCCAGCAAGCCCAGGACGCTCCGCACCGTGGTCGTCTTGCCGCTGCCCGACTCCCCGATGAGACCGAGGATCTCTCCCCCTTCGAGGGTCAGGTCCACGGCGTCCACCAGCACCTGCGTACCTCGGGCGGTCGCCGCCTCAATGGTGAGATCACGGAGTTCGAGAACCGTACCCATGTCAGTACCTCCGCTTCTTCGGGTCGAGCCAGGAGCGCATGGCGTCACCGAGCAGGTTCACCAGCAGTACGACGATCGTGATCGCCAGGCCGGGGAAGGCCGCGACCCACCAGGCGTGCGAGAGCTGGTCGCGCCCGTCCGCGAGCATCGCGCCCCAGCTGATCTGCGGTGACACCACGCCCAGGCCCAGGAAGCTGAGCGCGCTCTCCGCCAGGATCACCGTTCCTATCTGCAGGGTGGTGAGGACGAGAACGGTGCCGGCGAGGTTGGGCAGCATGTGCCGGAGCAGGATCCGCAGGGTCGGCACACCGGCGCAGCGCAGGCCGAGTACGAACGGACGCTCCCGTAGCGACAGCGTCTCGGCGCGGACCACCCGGGCGTACTGCGCCCAGCCGATCAGAGCCAGTACGAGGATCAGGACGGCGAGAGAACGTCCGCGGCTGGCGATGATCGCGATGGCCAGCAGGATGAACGGCAGGGCGAGCTGCGCCTCGACGAACCGGGAGATCACCGCGTCGGCCGCTCCCCGGTAGAACCCGCTCACCAGTCCGGCCAGCGTGCCGGGGATGGCCCCGGCCAGCATGCCGACGATCGCGATGACGAAGGTGAGCTGGCCGCCGTGGACGATCCTGGACAGGACGTCACGCCCGAGGTGATCGGTGCCCAGCGGATGCGACCAGTTGCCGCCGTCCATCCAGACCGGTGGCTGGAGCGCGTCTCCGAGTGTCTGCAGCGCCGGGTCCGGCAGCGGCAGCAGCGGTGCGGCGAGGCAGATGAGACCGATCACCGCCAACGGCAGCCCGAAGGCCAGCACGGAGCCCGTACCGCGGGCCCGCACCGCCGAGGGCTTCCGCGCGGTCCGCGGGGACTTCTGGATCGTGTTGATCGTGGTCATGCGACACCGTCCCGAATTCGCGGGTCCAGGACTCCGTAGAGGAGGTCAACGATCAGGTTCACGACCACGAACACCGCGGCTCCGAAGACCACGATCGCCTGGATCAGGGAGAAGTCCCTCGTCTGAACCGCCTGGGTGGCAAGGGTGCCGAGCCCGGGCCAGGCGAAGACGAACTCGACCGTGATCGCCCCGGAGAGCAGGGTCCCCGCCTGAAGGGCGATGATCGTGATCACCGGAAGCGAGGCGTTCTGGAGGGCGTGGATCAGCACGATCCGCCACCGGGGAATGCCACGGGCCTGGGCGGCGGAGAGAAACGCCTCGCCCAGTACCTCGGACATGCTCGATCTGGTGAGCCGCGCGATCTGTGCCATCGGTAACGTGGACAGTGTCACGGCGGGCAGGATCAGCGAGCTGAACCCGGTGGACTGCCCGGCGGGTAGCCAGCCGAGGCTCACCGCGAACAGCAGGATCAGCATCAGACCGAGCCAGAACAGCGGGATCGACTGGCCTATCAGCGCCACGGCCGAGGCCAGCCGGTCCGCCAGCCGGCCTTCCCGCAGCGCGGCCCAGATACCCAGGGGCACGCCGAAGAGCACTGCGATGAACATCGCGGCCGCCGCCAGCTGGATCGACGCCGGCAGCCGGCTCTGGATGAGCTCCAGGTTGCTGGAACCGTATCGGAGCGAGTCGCCCAGGTTCCCGGTCACGAGGTCCCCCAGAAAGTGGAGGTACTGGACGGAGAGCGGCCGGTCAAGACCGAGCTGGGCGTTGAGCTGGGCGACCTGCTCGGCGCTGGCGAGATCACCGAGCATCTCCCTCACCGGGTTGCCGGTACCACGGGCGAGGAAGAAGGCGACGGACACCGCGATGATCAGGGTGGCGATACCCTGCACCGCCTTGCCCGCGAGGAACCTAATCACGTCGGCCTCTCAAAGAACGGGGGTGGGAGATCGATGACCGTCACCGGGGATCTCGTCTGACACATGGGCCTGCTCCGCCGGGTTCACCGTCTGCCTGCCGGGAATCGCCGCCAGTAGCCTGCGGGTGTACTCGTGCACGGGATGGTCGAAGACCTCCGCGGTGACTCCGTGCTCGACGACCTGGCCGCGCAGCATCACGTGCACCTGATCGCAGACGGCGCGCACCACGGCGAGGTCGTGACTGATGAACAGGATCGCCAGTCCCTCGGTGCGACGCAGTTCCAGGAGCAGCCGGAGGATCTGCGCCTGGACCGACACGTCGAGAGCCGACGTCGGTTCGTCGGCGAGCAGCAGGCTCGGGCGGAGCAGCAGAGCGCGGGCGATCGAGACTCGCTGCGCCTGGCCACCACTCATCTGATGAGGCAGCCTGTCGAGCAGGTCGGCGGTCAGCCCGACCTTGGCGAGCAGTTCCTCGTCCGTCACCCAGGCGGTCCGCGCGGAATGGATGCCGCGCAGCTCCCGCAGCCCACGACGCACGCTCTGGCGGGGGTCGAGAGAGCCGTGCGGATCCTGCAGGATCACCTGGATCTCCGCCCTGGCGCTCCGCGAGAGCCGCTTGCCGACCTCGATGCCGGAGACCGTGACCTTACCGGTGGAGATCTTCCCCAGGCCGGCGACCGCCATCGCCAGCGAGGTCTTCCCCGATCCCGACTCGCCGACGACTCCGACGATCTCGCCGGTGCCGACGCCGAGTGAGACGTCGTCGACCGCGACGACGGGATGGCCTCCGCGGCCCCGAGCGCGGTGCACGACGGACAGGCGGTCGACGTCGAGTATGCGTCGTTCCTCAGTCATCCGGACCTCCCTTGACGGACAGCGCCTGTGACAGAAAACGGTTCCCCGAGGAGGTGAGAACCCGATGGTGAGCGCGGGCACCGACTCCCGACGGCCATGGAATCGCCACTCCGGCTCAGGTCGGTGATCTCAAACTCACGGCATGGATAACGGCCGGTCGGTATGTTCACCGTAGTGAAGCCGATCTGGACGGTCAAGACATTCCTTATACAAGAAGACATATGTCCCATCAATCACTTACCTATCAGTCGATCGTGGGACGAAGTCGTACAGTGGATCGTCTGCGACTGGGCGCCCGAACGGGAGTTTGCCAATCTCCTTCCCGGTAGGCGCGGTGGCCGGATCCACTCTCGACCGGTCAAAGACCAGGGTTCGAGCCAGCATCCCCCACCGGCCGCTCCGTCACGCGAAGGTGGGGGTCCTCCGCCGTTTCGGCGGAAGACCCCCGGTGCCCCGAATCAGCTGTCAAGCGTGACCTCGTACATCGAGGGGACCGCGTCGAGCGCGGACTTGAACCCCTTGACCTTGTCGGTCATGCCGTAGGAGATCACCTGGTCGTAGAGCACCGCGTTGCAGGCGTCGGAGTCCAGGACCTTCTTCTCGACCCGGTCGTAGACCTGGTCACTCGCCTCCTGCTCCTTCGCCGAGAGCGCCTCCGCGGTGAGAGCGTCGTAGCCCGCCGGGTCGGTGCAGTACTTCACCGCCGCGTTCTTCCCGGTGAAGAAGGCGATGAACGAGTCCGGGTGGGCGAAGACGGGGAAGTTCTGCACCATGTACATCGAGTAGTTCCCGGTGTTGCGCTCCTTGCGGAGCGCGGCGTTCTCCATCGGAACCTGCTCGACCTGGAAGCCCACCGCCTCCAGCATCGCCGAGACCGCCTCGCCGACCTGCTTGTCCTTCGGGTAGAAACCCGTCGTGTACAGATACCGGAGCCTGGGCGTCCCGCCACTGGCGCCGACCAGTGCCTTCGCCTTGGCCTGGTCGTACTTCTGGTAGCCGATCTCGGGCTTCTCCGGAAGCAGGTCGCCGATGAAGTAGGGCGACTTCCGTGCCCCGACGTCTCCGAAGAGCGTCTTGACGATGGCGTCGTAGTCGATCGCCGCCTGCACGGCCTTCCGAAGGTTCGGATCCTTCAGCGTGCTGTCATTCGAGTTCATGCTGAGCGCCATCTTGTAAAGGGACGGCGCGGAGAGAACATTGGTGCCGGGTGCGCTGTCGACTTCCTCGATGAGCTCGTTCGGGAGGTCGGAGACCAGGTCGGCGCCACCGCTCTGCAGCAGTGCGGCGCGGGTGGACGCGTCCGCGGCCCACGAGTAGGTGATTCCCTCCAGCTTGGGCGCACCCCGCCAGTAATCCTTGAACGCCTTGACCGAGAATTTCTGGCCGGCCTGGAGCGAATCGAACTCAAAGGGCCCGGTACCGATCGGCTTGTTCCCGAAATTGTCCCCGGTCACCTCCGCGTAGTACTTCGGCGGCAGACCCATCGCGGTGGTCAGCACCTTCGGCATCGCGATGTAGGGAACGTTCGTCGTCACCAGCAGCGAGCCATCCGATTCGGCCTTCACGTCCGTGACTCGCACGTAGTACGGGGCGAAACCGCTTTTCGGCTCGTCCCGATACTTTTCGATGGTGAAAGCGGCCGCTGTAGCGTTCCACTCCTCACCATTGTGGAACTTCACCCCCTCCCGGACCTTGAATCGCCACTCGGTCGGCGAGACCCGTTCCCAGGAGGTGAGCAGACCGGAGTCGTTCGGCTCCAGCGTCTCCTTGTCGAAACCGACCAACGGGTCGAATACCGGCCCCACGATGCGCAGGGTGCTGTAGAGCGCGAGTGCCGGGTTGAAAGTAGCCGGCTCCGCCGGAAGCACCACTCTCAGTGGGTGCGCGCCGGAGGCGGAACCGCCGGCCGCCTGACCAGAGCTGGTCCCCGCTGAACTCGAACACGCGGTCAACATGATGACCGCCATGGACAGGACTGACAGTAGACGTACCTGCCGTGTACAACGCCGAAGAGATCGCATGGCGCTCCTGTAGAACGACTCGCTGGGGGAGGGAGAAGGACGTGTGCGTCTACCGCGTGATTCGCGGAGACGTTGGGTCGCGGAGCGTTCTCCACTACGCGACTTCAGTTCCAACCGGTCGGGATGTAACCGTAGCCGCGTGATCTAGATCATGTCAACGACAAGGGATTGTTACCCACCGTTAACGTTGCCGGAAGAATGAACCGGTGTACGGCCCGGGGCGAAAAGCCGTCGCGACCTGGCCGCCACCGGAGAATCGCCGGAGATCTCCGGCCGGAGGCGTGAGCGCCCGGCCCGGTCGGGCACGCTCAGCCGCATCGGCTGAGCGCGCCCGGTACCACGGACCCGGCGGAGCCGGAACGGCCGGCCGGTCCGATCTCATCTGACGAGTTCGACAGCGAACGCTCAGGGGGTCGGGGTCGGGGGCACGGTGTCCGTCACCGTGGGAGTCGGCTCGGGCGTGGGCACGGCCGGGGTCTCCGTGGGCACCGTCGGAGCGTCCGTCGGCACCGTCGGGGCGTCCGTGGGCGTCGGGAGTGGCGGAGCGGTGGGAGTCTCGACGGGCGGGGTGGGGCAGGGGGTGGGGGTGGGGGTGGGGGTGGGGGTGCGCCACCTGCCATCCGGCCGCCACTGCCTGGGGAGCCACCAGCCGTCACCGCGCCAGAACCTCTTACTGGGCCGCGACAGGTCGAAGACGTAGGCGGCGGTCGCCGTCTCACCCTGGGTCGTGGCGGTCACCGACACCCAGTCGCCCTGCCTGACCTCGTTGCCCCGCCGGCCCGCGAGGGTCCGGGTGGAGTCGTCGATCGCGTACGCCCTCTCGAAGCCGTCCTGGCTTCTCACCGTGATCGAGTCCTCCGTCAGGGCGATCGCCGCCCCCGTCTGGGCGAACACCGTGAAGCCGCAGCCGTCCTCCGCGGGCAGGACGAACTCGCCGTGCAGCGCGCCGGGGAATGCGATCAGGGGCACCTGCGGCGCCGTGGTGGCGGTGGGCGTGGGAGTCGGGGTGACCGTCTCGCTGGGAGCCGGCGTCTCCACCCCTGTCGGCGAGCTCGTCGGAGACCCTGTCGGCGATCCCGTCGGAGACCCTGTCGGCGATCCCGTCGGGGACCCTGTCGGGGACTCTGTCGGGGCGGGCGGCGGCGGTCCCGCCGACGCCGCGGACACGCCGACGCCACCCGAGGCCGCCAGCACGACGGCGGTGGCGAAGACCAGTGGACGCGAAACGCGTCGGTGTGGTCCGCCCGCTCCGCTCGGCAGGGCCCCGTTGGGCCTGTCAGGGTTTGTTAGCGTCACCTTGTCCTCCATCTGGCTTGATCCGGAACCAGCGGCGGCGTCCAAGGGGTGCTTCCGCCTGCCGCCGAGACCGAGGACCACTGCCCGGCCGTGATCCTCCGTCGATGGGCGCGGGGAAGACTGCCCGCTTCTATCCCCCCCATGCCGACGGAACAGTCACTCAACGCCCGAATCCGGATATTCCACCAGGTCACCGTGGCATTTCGCGGATCAAACAAATCGGCCGCGGCCGCGCCTCGCCGGAAGGCGTCGCCGAGGCTCCCGAAGGGGAATCCTCACATACCACCCCAAACCAGGACTCTCCCTCGGCACCTCCGAGCGCGGACGGAGCACAGAGACGCGCTACCTTTCCCTCACGTAGGGTATATTTCGGTTATTAGCTAATAAGGGAATAAGCTGTGAATCGGGTCTACGAGGCACTCGCGCATCCGACTCGCCGCCAGATTCTCGCGCTGCTCCGGCAGTGCGACCGGTCGGCGGGCGAGATCGCCGACCACTTCGACATTTCCAAACCCACCCTGTCCGGCCACCTCCGCCTGCTCCGCGAGGCCGGTCTGGTCTACGGCGAGCGCAGGGGAACCTCGATCATCTACCACCTGCACGTGTCCCTGCTGGAGGAGTCCCTGGGCGCGCTGCTCGATCTGTTCAAGATCGGAGACGCCAGGCCACCCGATCCCGTCCAGCCCTCATCGCCCCCCCGCCACGACCACGAATGAGAGGGACATCGATGACCGAGAACATCACCGACGACAGGACCGTGAACCCGCGTCCCGGGCTGATCGGCGGCGCCGTGGCGCTGCTCGTCTCGGCGGGCGTCTCGATCTGGGGTTGGACGCAGATTCCCGACGACGCCCTGCTGCCGGTGCACTGGGGTCCTTCCGGTGAGGCCGACCGGTTCGCGGGCAAGGTCGAGGCGCTGGGCCTGCTCCCGCTGATCATGCTGGGACTCTGCGTGATGTTCGTCGTGCTGCCGCGCCTGCTCCCCCGCCAGGGGAACATGGCGAATTCGGCCCACGTCTACACCGCGGCCTGGATCGGCTCGCTCGCCCTGCTCACCGGCATCCACACGGTCAGCATCGTCAACGCCACGGGTGGCGAACTCCCCGTCGTCCGGTTCGTCATCGCCGGGACGGGGGCGCTCTTCCTGGTGCTGGGCAACTACCTGCCCAAGAGCCGCAGCAACTGGGCCGTGGGAGTACGCACTCCCTGGACGATGGAGAGCGAGCGCTCCTGGCAGCGCACCCAGCGGCTGGCCGGCCGGCTTTTCGCCGCCCTCGGCGTGGTCCTGCTCGTCGTCGCGTTCCTGCTGCCGATTCCCGCACTGTTCCCGATCGTGCTCGTCGGGGCGGTCATCGCGAGCCTCATCCCGCTGGTCTACTCATGGTGGATCTGGCGTGCCGAGCAGGGTGGATCGGCGGACACCGGAAGGTAGGGTCGCCCCGCGCATCGGCGGGGACGGCAGGGGCCGGTCAGGAGTAGGCGGCGACCATGCCGACGACGACGCCGGCGAGCGAGAGCGCGGTGAGCACGGAGCCGAAGCGGACCGCGGCACGCCTGCCATGCCGCGCCTTGGCGAGGTAGAGGAGCACGTACGGCAGGAAGGCGAACACTCCGACACCGAGGAACGGCATGGTCAGCGCGGCCAGGATGCCCGAGGTACCGGTCGCGACGGCACGGTCGCCCTCGGGAGTGAGCTGTGCCCGCCTGACGTCACCGGCTGTGGAGTCGGGTGAGGCGTCGACCGGGATCGCGGCGCCACCGCCGTCGGGCGCGAAGCTGCCCTTGCAGTCGTAGCGGCCCTTGCCCAACTCCTCGCACGAGATGACCGTGAGGGTGCCGGGGGTGCCGATGGAGCCGGTCGCGAGCTTGAGGCCGGAGACCGCGAACACGAAGGGCGACACTCCCAGCCCCACCCAGAGGAGGAGCAGGAACGCCATGCCGACCCGCCCCGGCGTGCGGCCGGGGCCGGGGGTCGGCACCGGCTGGAAGGCGTTCGCCACGTCGTCGAATGCGTTGCTCATGCGAACAGGTTGGAGCATGCCACTTGTGAATTACCTGCTCATGACTTGTAGAGGATGCTCATGATTCGCGCACTTTGTCCCGGTGAGCGATGGCCTCGGCGCGGCATCCGGGGCCGTGAACCCGCCCCCCCGTTACGTGCGCGTGTGCGCCATCGCCCTCATGACTCGCGCCGGGCCGCCCTCTCCTCCGCCTCCTCGGCGTCGAGCTTGTCCGCCTCCTCGGGAGTGGGGGCGGTACCGCCGAGGTGACGGGGCTGCCACCAGACGCCCTTCGGGATCTCCGGGTAGCTCCGCTGCGCCTGGTCGAGCATCTCGCTCATCCGCCCGCGCAGGTCGGCGGTGACCGCGTCGTAGTCGTCGCCGCGCTTGGGGTGCATGGGCTCGCCGACCACGATCGTGATCGGCACGTGCCGCTGCAACAGCTTCTTGGGGTGGCCCTTGGTCCACAGCCGCTGGGTGCCCCACAGCGAGACCGGGATCATCGGCACCTTGGCGCCGACGGCCATCCGGACCGCGCCGTTCTTGATCTCCTTGACCGTGAAGGACCGGCTGATCGTGGCCTCGGCGAACACGCCGACGACCTCTCCCTCCCTGAGCGCCTTCAGCGCCGCGCCGAACGCGGCGGCGCCCGCCGCGCGGTCGACCGGGATGTGATGCATGCCGCGCATCAGCGGGCCGGAGATCTTGTGGTCGAAGACCTCCTTCTTCGCCATGAAGCGCACCAGGCGCTTTGAGGGGCGCGCGGCCAGGCCGGCGAAGATGAAGTCGAGATAGCTGATGTGGTTGCTGACCAGCACGGCTCCGCCGGTCCGCGGGATGCGCTCGGCCCCCTCGATGCGGATCTTGAGGTCCAGCGCGCGGAACAGGGTCAACGCCGCCCCGATGACCGGGGGGTACACGATCTCAGCCATGGCTGAACCGTACCTCAGCCGCTCCCCCCTCCCACACCCGCGAAAGGCTCAGTGTCCCCGGAACGCCTCCTCCAGCCACCACGAGCCCCGCGCACGGCTGACGTGGGCGTGGATCAGCAGGGGCCGTTCCCTGGCTCCGCCCAGCCAGCGGGCCACCTCCGCGAGATCGGACCTGTCCCTTACCGTGACGGCCTCGCAGCCGAAGCCGCGGGCGATGGCGGCGATGTCCGTGGGCGGGAAGGTCACCGTGTCCAGAGGGTGGCCGTCCGGGCCGAAGTGGTGCACCTCGGCGCCGTAGCCGTCGTCGTCGTACACGACGATCACCATCGGAAGACCGAGCCGCACGACGGTCTCCAGTTCGGCGACGCCCATCAGCGCGCCGCCGTCGCCCAGCGCGGCCACCGGGAGCCTGTCCGGCTGGGCCAGGGCGGCACCGATCGCGGTGGCCAGGCCGAGACCGACCGACTGGAACGCCTGCGTGAAGCAGAAACCCCGCTCGTCGGGAACGTCGAGGAACATCGATGGATATCCCATGAAATTTCCGGAGTCGATGGAGAGGACGCGTTCCGCGGGGAGCAGGTCGTCCAGTTCGATCGTCAACGTCCTGGGGTCGATGCGGCCGTCACCGCTCTCATCGGTGTAGGGCACGTCCCGCCAGCGGTTCTCCCCGGCGATCCTGGTGGCCAGTGCCGCCGAGCGGTAACCGGTTCTCGTGTCGTCGCCGAGCAGCCGGGTGACCTCCCGCGCGGTGCGGGCGACGTCACCTGTCACGCCGAGGTGGACCGGGCGGTGGGTGCCGAGCGCGGCGGCCTCCAGGTCGACCTGGACGACCGTGGTGTCGCGGCCGATCAGCGTGCCGTGGCGCATCGTCCACATGTTGAGCGCGCACCCCCAGCCCACGAGCACGTCGGCGTCACGGATGAGCTCGGCGGTGAGCGGCGAGGCGAAACCACCGCTGACGTCCAGGTCCCACCGGCTGCCCCGGAAGAGTCCCCTGGCCACGGCGGAGGTGGCCAGCAGCGCTCCGGCCCGCTCGGCGAGTTCCTCAAGTTCGCGCCGCGCCTCGCGGGCACCACGCCCGGCCACGAAGACGGGGCGGCGTGCCGCCGCGAGGATCTCCGCCAGCCGGGCGGCCTCCCCGGCCTCCGGTACGCCCCTCGGACCGTTCCCGCCCGAGGCCCCCGTACCCGAGGCCCCCGCAACCGAGGCTCCCGGCACGTCCGGGACGTGTCGCCCCTGGACCTCCAGCGGGAGGTTGAGCAGGACCGTGCGGCGGCCTTCGCCGGCGACGCGGAACGCCTCGGCGGTGTCGGTGGCGGCGGTCTCCGCCGAGGAGATCCGCAGCGGGACGGCACCCACCGCCTCCGCCAGCGCGGCCTGGTCGACGAAGAAGTTGGAGCGGGGCTCCGTCGCCTCTCCCGCCAGCACGATGAGCGGGGTACGGCTCTTGGCGGCCTCGGCGATGCCGGTCATCGCGTTGGTGAGCCCCGGCCCCTGGTGGACGCTGAGCACGCCGACCCTGCCGCTGAGACGCGCGTAGGCGTCGGCCATGGTCGCCGCGCCGCCCTCGTGGCGCGCGGCGACGTAACGCGCGCCGTGCGCGACCAGGGCATTGGTCACGTGGAAATTGCCGCTGCCCACCACCCCGAAGGCGGTGTCCACACCGAGCGAGGCGAGGATGTGGCCCACGGCCTCGGCGACGTTCACCTCTCGACCAGTGCCAGCACCCGCAGCGGGCTGCCGGAGCCTCCCACGATGGGCAGCGGCGACGCGACGACCACCGCGCCGGTCACCGGGAGCCGGTCGAGGTTGCGCAGCTGGGTCAGCCCGTACTTCCCCGCGCCCAGTAGGAAGGAGTGGCACGGGAAGGCCGGGTCGAAGCCGTGCGCGGCGCCGGCGTCCGTGCCCACGGTCTCCACGCCCAGCCCGGCGATCGAGGTCTCCTCGGCCAGCCAGCGGGCGCACTCGACCGAGACTCCGGGCGTGTGCGGGCCCGTCTCGTTCGCGTTCAGGAAGTGCTCCTGGTCGTGGGAGCGGGCGTCCCAGCCCGTGCGGTAGAGCAGCCATCCGCCCTCGGGCAACGGCCCGTTGGCCTCCTCCCACGCCTTGACGTGCGCGATCTCCAGCAGGAAGTCCGCGTCTCCGGCCGCCTCCGCGGCGAAGTCGAGGACCACTGCCGGGGCGATCAGCCGGTCGACCGGAACCTGCGAGACGTCCTCGCCGTCCTTTCCGGTGACCCAGTGCACGGGGGCGTCGAAATGAGTGCCGGTGTGCTCTCCCGTCACGATGTCGTTCCAGTACCAGGCGGGGCCGCGGTCGTCGTAGCGGCTGATCTCCTTGAGCGTGAACGGGACGGTGTTGCCGAACGGCTCCGGCAGCCGCAGGATCGGCGTCTCCGACGACAGCGGCGCCGTCAGGTCGATCACCTCGATCCCGCCGTTCCGGATGCTCTCCACCAGGTTTCGCAACACCGACATGACGCCTCCAACACGGGATGAGATCTGGGCAGATCCTCCTACAGCGCCGCCACCCGCCGCCACCTCCCCCGGCGCGTGACCTCGCCGCGGCCCGCCGCGGGACGCCCTCGTGAGAAACCACGCCCGTTCGCACGGCTTGCCTGGACTCCGTGAGGGTCCCGGTAAGCCGTGCGACCGGGCTCCGCGTGAGGGACCGGTGTCCGTACGGGCATGCGCGAAGCGGGACTAGCGCGTGGCCAGCAGACCCTCCAGGAGGCCGATGACCGCCTGGATCGGCGGGGGCGTGGTCCCGAACTCCACATCGGTCCCGCTGACGGAGTCCATCACGGTGACCGAGTTGGGCGGCAGGCCCCAGCGCTCGCCGCCGTCGTGGCCGACGCCGACCTCGATGCCGGCGAAGGTGACGTACTCCCAGTTCTTGAGGTCCCTCCTGAGTGCCTCGTGGCCCTGCGCGGTCGCCCACTTGGCGACGGCCGCGAGGATGTCACCGAGGGTGTTCTCGCGCTCCTTCAGATCGCCGGACTGGAGTTCCTCGATCAGACGGTCCAGCTCGGCACGCTGGGCGAGAAGTGCCTTGATATCGCTCATGAGGGGCCTTTCGAAGAAGGTGAGGGTACGCGGATGACAGCGCTGAACTCGTCGGAACATCGTTCAAGCCGGAATCGGGCCCCCGCTCGGGCACCCCGCCGCGATCCGCGCCCTGCCGAAGGCTCCACCGATCGCCGGAGAGGACATCGCTGTCATGCGTCACATAATGGTGCCGCACCCACCCGCTCGCCGTCGATCCATCAATATGGGCTTTTAACAGTCCAAAAACACCAAGACGGAGCCGTTCTCGGAAAACGCGTCAGGGGACGGCGTCGTAGGCGTCGGCGGTGAGGCCGAGATACCCCTCGCGGCTCAGCGTCCGGGCCTCGAAACCGAGGCCGTGCCGCGTGGCGAAGCGGTGCGCGTCCTCCGGTGACCAGGGTCCGGGCAGGTGACGGAGGATCCGGCCGCTGCCGCCCGTCACGAAGAGTCCGGCCAGGTTCCCATGGCGGTAGGTCATCAGGCCGGCCGCGCATCCCGCGTCCGGCCCGATCGCGATGTCGTCGGGAACCATCCGCGGGCCGAGCCAGACGCGCAACGTACTCTTGCGCCAGACGGAGAGGTACGGTCCGCCGGGTGGCCCGAGCGCGCTGCCGCGCCGGATCCGCCGGCCGTGCCACGCCTGGCGCGCGGGGTTCAGGACGACGAGCAGGGGAGCGAAGAAGACCGCCAGCCACTTGGCGTCCAGGATGTCCAGCAGCGCCCTTCCCAGCGCGGACAGCCCCCGCCACGCGAACCAGCCGCTCGCCGAGACGATGTAGGCCATCGCCAACAGGCCCGCCACCCCGGCACAGACCGTGGCGACCGTCCTCGCCCTGGACGCTCTGGAGAGCGCCTGCCCGGTGAGGCGCGTCCAGCCGGGAGCTCGCCTGCCCAAGGTGGCACGCACCGCCCGGGGCGGTGCGATCAGGGCGTCGCGCACGGGCACCCCCCTCCCCGCCGCGAAGATGGCCACGTCCGGTGGCGTCCACTCGCCGGGCAGGTCGGCGAGCACCAGCCCGTCGGCGTCGAGCACGGCGAGGCCGGTGAGGAAACGCGACTCCTTCTTACCCGAGTTCTTGCCCGAGACGAGGACGGAGCGCTCGTACCGGTAGTGGTACAGGGCAGCGGGCGCGAGCCGCATCGAACGCCCGGAGATCGAATCCGTCGCGACCAGTGTCCGGTCGTCCCAGGTGAGGCCGGTCGCCGGAGCGGGCGTGCCCTCCAGCGCCCCGCCATACGGCAGAAGCTCGGTCGGCGCCTCTTCGGCGAGGTTGGCGGGGAGCCCTTCGTGCGCCGTGGTGTACCACTGCCGCGCCCGGTTCCCGAACGCGGCATACGCCTCCTGCTCCGTGGCGTACCGCCGGTACTCGGAGGCCAGCCCGGCAGCGGCGGCGAACGTCTGTACCTGGTGGCGGGACCTGAACCCCGGGGAGTCGAGCATGACCCTCCCGCCCTCGTCCAGGACCGCGAGACCGTAGACGATCCTGTTCCCGGAGGGGCGACCGTACAGGACGAGCCTCGTCGCACGCTCCTTGCCGCTGAGCGGCAGTCGCACACGGTATCGGCCGGAGACGTCGACGACCAGAGACCCGCGGTCGATCGACAACTCGCACCCTCCCCCGGTAAGTGACGGCCTCGTGTCGATCGTTACCCCCTCCTGCCCGCCAAATGAACCCCTTTTCCCCGGATATGACGAATAAAGTGAGCATAAAGTTCGAAGCCGGAGGCGCTGCCCTGGACGGCCCACAGGCGGCCCGGCGTTTCAAGAAAGCCACCTCTACATGCTCCATATCGGCCGTGGAGCAACACCTTGCGAGACATGTTCGTGATCAAGGTGCGACAGGAGCCCGCGACCTTGAAGGCATTGATCACGAAGGGGAAGCGAACGGGGCGCACCTACTCAGGCACGATCAGCTTCGGCGCACTGGAGAAGGTCTCCCCCTGGTTGCGGAACGCCGGACCGATCAGGCTGTCCAAGGAGGAGAAGGCCGCAGTGCTGCGCTTCACGCTCACTCTGGGCACCAACGGGCTCCCCCAGCGGTTGGTCACCGTTTATCCGCAGAGGACCCATGGCGGGACGGAACCGGGGAGGGAGGACAGGCGGCTCAGCGTGGAGACCCGTTACACCGGATGGGGAAGCCGGGTGACAGTCAAGGCGCCCCCGGCGAGCGAAGTGGCGATCCTGAAAGAGCGCAAATCGGCCGGCCAGGACTAGAGCCGGGGGCTTGCATCCGCCGGGCCAGGATCACCGATGATGTGAGAGGGCCGGCATCCGGAGCCGGTTCGCCCCCAACTCAAACGGCCCTCCCTGAGGTCTCCGGGCTACCGATCCGATGACGAACGATCAGTCCTGTTCGTCAGATCGAGGTTAAAACCCGTGAAAGCACTCGCGAGAAGACGCACCATCGAGCCGCAATATGGAGAACCGGTAGCTCCTCGCCTTCGGCGATCCATGCTCACCTTGAGGTGCTCTCCCCACCCGACGGATTCGTGAGGAGCCACCCACAGTGAAAATCCGCAGACTCCACACCACGGCCGTACTCGCGGCAGCGGTGAGCATCAGCGCCCTGGTCGGCGCCGCACCCGCTTCCGCCGCCACTCAAACCAACGCCTCTGAGCGCTGGGAGGTTGTTTTCGGCCCTTACCCCACCTTGGAGGAGTGTCTGGCGGAGCGAGAGATCGTCCTCACGTACGGTGACCCGACCGGCCCCTGCTTGGGCTCCCCCTCATTCGGCTACCGCTTCAAGGTGTACATCACCTGAGAGACCCCGACGATCCGGCAAGCCTCTTGGCTGCTGAAACCTTGATCCATGAGCCGGAAGTATTCCTCCCGCTCACGGGTCGGCTTCATGCGCCCCTGAGGTGACCAGATCTTGCGGATCTCGAAGTCCATCGCACTCCCCGAGCCGGGGTGTTGCGACGACCGCTAGAAGGAAAGAGGGGATCTAGGGGAGGTATCCGCGGGTCGGAGACCTACCCCTCTTACTTGTAGCGGAAGTAGACGAAGAGACGGCCGTGGTTCTTGGCGTCCTTGTCGATGCGGTGGTAGAGGGCCTTGATCTCCTTCTGCTCCAGGAAGCGCAGGACCTTCTTCTTGAGCTGGCCCGAGCCCTTGCCGGGGATGATCTCGACCTCGGTGGCCTTCTTCCTGATGGCCTCGTCGATGATGCCCCGCAGTGCCTTGTCGATCTCCCCGCCCCGGTTGTAGATGGGGTGTAGATCAAGCTTGAGCTTCAACCGGGCCTCCCGCGTGTCATCTGGGGTCAGTCTACGCACGGTGGACCGTCGTGCCCTTCCGCCGGCCACAAGTGCCTCGGGGACGGAGAGCGGCCGAGCCGCGGCTCCGCGATAACCAGAACACCCGGTGCAGTCTGCAATGAAATTTGACCAATTCCAATCATGATTGTGTCAATTTCATGATCTAGGCAAATAAATGGTCTCTAGTTAGGCTGCCAGTCATGATCGGCCGCCTTTACCGGGTGGCCGATCGCGTGTCACCCGACGGGGAGGGTCACGGCTTCCCCCGGCATGCCCTGCCCCGGGCGCACGGACGGCCCCCCTCCCTGCCACGTGAGCCGTTCATGCGTGTCGAAAGGGAGGTCTCGTTGACCAGGAAGCCCTACTTACCGAGGATCAGACGCGTGGCGGTAGTCGCCGCCGGCCTCGGGCTCGTCGCGGCGATGGCGCCGCCCGCGAGTGCGGATCCCACCCCCACCCCCGCGCCGTCCGCCAAATGGACGGCGACCCCACTGACCGGGGGTGAGCCGGTCCAGGGCGCGAAGTCCCCCACCGGCAAGCTCGCCCGCAGTGACGAAGGGCTGCTGAAGTCGACCTCGGGCACCACGGTCAGCGTGATGGTCAAGCTCGACTACGACTCCTTCGCCGCCTATCAGGGCGGCCTCGAAGGGCTTCCCGCGACGAGCCCGGCCAAGACCGGGAAGGCTCTTGACATAAAGAGCGGCGACGCGAAGAAATACCAGAAACACATCGAGGACGTCGAGAACACCTTCCTCGCCGAACTGGCCAGAAGCGTGCCGGGCGCCACGGCGGGCCAGAAGCTGCGGACCGTCTACGGCGGCATCGCGCTGCGCATCCCCGCCAACAAGGCGGCCGCGGTGCTGAAGCTGCCCGGGGTGGCCGCCGTCCAGGAGGACAAGCCCGAGCAGCTGCTGACCGACTCCAGCCCCGAGTTCATCGGGGCGCCCGCGATCTACAACAAGCTGGGCGGTAGCTCCTCCTCCGGTAAGGGCGTCGTCGTCGGCATCCTCGACTCCGGTGTCTGGCCCGAGCACCCCCAGTTCGCCGACCCGGGTACGCTGCCCGCCGTACCGGCGACCAGGGACGGCATCCCGCGCGTCTGCAACTTCGGCGACAACCCGCTGACCCCGGCGGCCGACCCGTTCGTCTGCAACCGGAAGCTCATCGGCGGTGCCCCGTTCCTCGACACCTACAACGCGGTCTACCCCGGCGAGTACTTCCCGACCAGCGCCCGTGACTCCAACGGTCACGGCACCCACACGGCGACCACCTCGGCCGGCGGTCCGGTCGCCGACGCCAACCCGCTCGGCATCAGCCGCGGCCCGATTCACGGCATCGCCCCGGCGGCGCACGTGTCGATCTACAAGGTCTGCGGCGTCGAGGGCTGCTTCCCCTCCGACTCCGCCCAGGCGGTCGGCCGGGCCATCCTCGACGGCGTCCGCGTGATCAACTTCTCGATCTCGGGCGGCACCTCCCCCTACAGCGACCCGGTGGAGCTGGCCTTCCTCGACGCCTACGCGGCCGGCGTGCTCGTCTCGGCCTCGGCGGGCAACGCGGGTCCCGGCGCGGCGACGGTCAACCACGTCTCCCCGTGGGTGACCACGGTGGCGGCCTCCACCCAGCCCAGGACCTTCCAGTCGACGATCACGCTGTCCGGTTCCGGCGGCGCGACGGCCACGCTGAAGGGCGCCTCCATCACGGGGGGCGTGCCCTCCGCGCTGCCGGTGGTACGGGCCTCGGCGCCGCCGTACTCCAACGCTCTGTGCACCACGCCCGCGCCCCCGGGCCTGTTCGTCGGGAAGATCGTCGCCTGTGAGCGCGGTCCCAACCGGGTCCTGAAGAGCTTCAGCGTCAGGCAGGGCGGCGCAGCCGGGATGATCCTGTACAACTCCAGCCCGCTCGACGTGATGACCGACAACCACTGGCTCCCCACGGTTCACATCGACAAGCCCGATACGGACGCGCTGCTGACGTTCCTGTCGGCCAACCCCGGCGCGACCGCCTCGTTCACCCAGGGCACCAAGGCCACCTGGCAGAGCGACAGGATCACCACGTTCTCCTCGCGCGGCCCCGGCGGCGACTTCCTCAAGCCTGACGTCACCGCCCCCGGCCTGCACATCGTGGCCGGACAGACGCCGGTGCTGGAAGGTCCGGCCGGTGGCCCGCCGAACAACCTGTACCAGGTTATCGCGGGCACGTCGATGTCGTCGCCGCATGTCGCGGGCTCCGCGGCCCTGGTGTTCGCGCTGCACCCGGACTGGACCCCCGGCCAGGTGAAGTCCGCACTGGAGACAACGGCCAAGACCTCGGTCACCAAGCAGGACGGCGTCACCCCGGCCGACCCGTTCGACACCGGCGGCGGGCGCATCGACCTGACCAAGGCCGGTGACCCCGGCCTGACCCTGGACGAGACGGGCGCGAACTTCCTGGCCGCGGCCGACGACCCGCTGAACCGCATCGACCTGAACCTGCCGTCGGTGAACGCCCCGATCATGCCGGGTCTCATCACCGCCAAGCGGACGGTCACCAACGTTACGGACAAGACGCTCACCTTCGCCGCCACCGGCACGACCGTGGCCGGCGCCAACATCTCGGTGCTACCGCCGCTGTTCACCGTGAAGGCGGGCAAGACCGCCAAGTTCAGCGTGGTGATCACCGCGCCCGACCTGCCCGAGGGGCAGTACTTCGGCCAGGTGAACCTCAAGCAGGTGGGCGGCTCGCGCAACCTGCACCTGCCGGTCGCGTTCGTCCGCAAGCAGGGCGCCGTCCCGGTGGAGCAGACCTGCGCCCCGGCCACCATCCCGCGTAACACCGGCGAGTCCACCTGCACCGTCACCGTGCGGAACGACACGCTCCAGGACGCCGAGGTCACCGCGGTCAGCACGCTGGACAGCAAGCTGCGCCTGAACTCGGTGACCGGCGCCACCAAGGTCGGTTCCCAGATCGCGACGGCGAAGACCACCCTCGCGGCCAGGCAGCCGGACAGGCCGGGCATCGCCCCGGGCATCGGGCCGGCCCCGTACCTGCCGCTTGACGCCTTCGGCATCGCACCGACACCGATCGGCGACGAGCAGGCGATCAACTTCACGGTCCCCGCGTTCCAGTACGCGGGCAAGACCTACACCAGGATCGGCATCGTCTCCAACGGCTACACGATCGCCGGAGGAAGCTCGGGGTCGACGGACATCTCGTTCGAACCGCAGACCCTGCCCGACCCCTCGACCCCGAACAACGTGCTCGCCCCCTACTGGACCGACCTGGACGGCACCGGCGCGCCGGGCGTCTACGCCGGGACGCTGACCGACGGCGTCAGCGACTGGCTCGTCATCGAGTGGCGGGTCAACCTCTACGGCACGACCGCCACCAAGGTGTTCCAGCAGTGGATCGGGCTGAACGGGACCGAGGACATCACCTACACCTACGACCCGGGCAACCTGCCCGGCGACCCCCCGGCGGGCTACGGCCTGACCGTGGGAGCGGAGAACGGTGACGGCACCGCGGGCGGCCAGATCACCGGCCCGCCGACCGAGGACCTCCGGGTGACCAGCACGCCCGGCGCCCCGGGTGGCAGCCTGAACTACACGATGAAGATCAAGGGTGTCAGCGCCGGGACCGGGAAGGTGACGACGGGAACGTCGACACCGCAGGTCAAGGGCGTGACCATCGAGGTGGACAAGATAGTCGTCCAGTAGCGGGAGGGGATATCGGACCGATGGGCCCGGCGCGACGCGCCGGGCCCATCGGGTCTTCACCGGGAACTTCGGGGAACGGGCACTCAGCGGTGGAGGTAGTCGACCAGGTAGGCCTTCTCCGTCTCCAGCGCCTCGATGGAGCTCTTGACCACGTCGCCGATGCTCACGATCCCGGCCAGCCGGCCGGCGTCCACGACCGGCACGTGCCGGATGCGATGCGTGGTCATGGTCTGGCGGAGGTCATCGACGTCGGTGTCCGGGGGGCAGGTGCGGACCTCGGTCGTCATGATGGACGACACCGTGTCGTCCAGCACGCGCGCGCCCCGGTCGTGCAGCCGTCGTACCACGTCGCGCTCGGAGACGATGCCCTCGATGGAGGAGCCGTTCTCGGACACCACCACGGCGCCGATGTTCTTCTCGGCCAGGATGGCCAGGAGTTCGGTGACCGTCGCACCTGGGCGTACGGTCGCCACCTCTGTTCCCTTGCCTTGCAGAATCGTACCGATCAGCATTGACACCACCTCGGTTCAGCCTGGCGCAGGTATCCCTTTCCTCTGCCCAATCGGGCCTCACGCTAAGCCACCGAGACGGCAAAACGTGTGACTGTCACGTAACGGGCAGCAGCCGGACCGCGTCGAGGGCCAGGGTGAGCTCGACGATGTCGAGCGGGCGCGCCAGGGAACGGCCGGTGAGCTGCTCGATGCGGCGGATGCGGTTGAAGACCGTGTTGCGGTGGCAGTACAGCTGCCCCGCGGCGCGCATGGCCGAGCCCTCGCAGCGCAGCCACGCCTGCAGGGTGCCGAGGAGCACGTCCCTGTCCGCCTGGTCGAGAGCGAGGATGGGCCGCAGCACAGCTCCGCTGAGGTGGCCCGCGAGCTCGGGCTGGCTGACCACCAGGGCGGCGGGCAGCCTGTCCTCCAGTCTGGCGATCTCTGGGCCGTCGCCCACGCACGTCCGCAGAGCGAGCTCGGCGAGCCGCCTGGCGCGGCCCAGCTCGGCCAGTCCCTCGACGATCGGGCTGATCCCGGCGCAGCCGGTGACGTGCGGGCGCAGCTCCTCGGCCAGGTGCTCCATGTCCGCGTCGTGCAGCAGCACCACCGACACCTCGTAGTCGGGGCGCATCCGCCACAGCAACCGCATCGCGCCCAGGGCGGTCGGCCGTGGGGCGTCGTCCCCGTGGTCGTGGCGGCCCGGCAACCTGGTGATGACGACGGCGTACCGGCCCAGCTCGGGCAGGTCCAGCGCGGCGGCGGCACTGCGGACCAGGGCGGCGTCCGCCCGGTCCTCCAGGAGCGCGTCGAGCAGGGCCTGGACCCTCTCGGCTGTGCGGCCGAACATCTCGGCCTCCCGTCGTCGGTAGGCCTCGGCGGCGGCGATCGCCTGCCTGTCGATGGCGTGCCACACCTTCGTGGCGCTGCGGATCAGGACCGGCAGGCTGTCGGACTCCTCCTCGGTGACCACGTCGATGAGGCCGTCCCACATCACCTGTGCGGAGAGCCGGTAGCTGCGCAGCAGGGAGTCCATGGGCAGGCCCTGCTCCGCCCTGCGCCGGGCGGTCTTCTCGGCCTGTGGCAGGTCGCGCCGCTCGGGGCGGGGCAGCAGGATGGCGCCGATGCCGTCCCGCATCGCCTCGTAGACGCTCTGCCAGTGGTCGTCGGTGGGCACCATCCTGCGGTACGCCTCGTCGGTGTCGCGGATCCTCGCGACGAGCTCGTCGGTGAGCTCGGGAAGTCTCAGCAGCAGCCGTCGGGCGGCCAGGCGCATGATCCTGCGTACTTCGTCATCCGTAACCGGCCGGGTCCCCATCTGGGAATCGTGTCAGCAAGTCAGGCAATGGAACAAGGTTCTGTTCTGTTTCGTGATCCGGGGTTGTACTCGCGCACAACCGCGCCCCGCCCGGCATGGGCGCCCGCCCCGACTTCACCTGGCCCTCTGGACGCCGGTGAACCACCTCGGTTGGGTGCGTTCATCGGCTGTACAGGAGGAACACATGGACGTGCACGACCCTCGCCCGCCCGAAGACTCCGGGCTGGTCGTCAGGGATCTGGCGGTGAGCTACGGCCCGGTCCTGGCCCTGCGGGGTGTCTCGCTGGACGTCCCGCGCGGTTCGGTCGTCGCGGTGCTCGGCGGCAACGGCGCGGGGAAGTCCACCCTGCTGCGCGCCATATCGGGCACCCTCCGGTTCCACCGGGGCGGGATCACCGCGGGCGAGGTCACCTTCGGCGGGACGCGGCTCTCCGGCGCCACCACCTCGGCCGTCGTGGCCGGCGGCGTCGTCCAGGTACCCGAGGGCCGCCGGGTCTTCGCCCGGATGACCGTGGCGGAGAACCTGCGGGCCGGTGCACTCGGCGCGCCCGACCGGCGGTCGGCGGCCGAGGCGAGAGAGAAGGTGCTCACGCTCTTCCCCGTGCTCGCCGAGCGCGCCGGGCAGCGCGCGGGACTGCTGTCCGGGGGCGAGCAGCAGATGCTCGCCATCGGCCGCGCGCTGATGGCCAGACCGAGGATGCTCCTGCTCGACGAGCCCACCCTCGGCCTGGCGCCGATGATGGCCGCCCGGATCGCCGACACCGTTCGCGAGATCAACGCCGGGGGGACCACGGTGCTCCTGGTGGAGCAGAACGCCGCCATGGCCCTGTCCCTGGCCTCGCACGCCTACGTGCTGGAGGTCGGAGAGGTGGTCCTGTCGGGACCGGCCGCCGAACTCGCCGCGAGCGACGAGGTGCGCCGCCGCTACCTGGGCATCGAGGCCGCCCCCGCGGACGCGCCCGCGGGGGCGGCCGACGCCCGTCCCGTGCTGGCGAGGTGGTCCGCGTGAGCGGTAAGGACACCTCCGTTCCCCGGCTCGACGTGCGCGAGGTGACGGTGCGCTTCGCCGGGCTCACCGCGCTGGACGCGGTCGGCTTCACCGTCGAGCCCGGCAGTGTGCACGCTGTGATCGGGCCCAACGGGGCGGGCAAGTCGACCTGCTTCAACGTCCTGTCGGGCGTCTACCGGGCCACCTCGGGCAGCGTGCGGTTCGGCGACGCGGAACTGACCGCCCTGGCCCCGCACCGCATCGCCGCCCTGGGCGTGGCGCGCACCTTCCAGAACATCGCGCTGTCGCCGATGCTGTCGGTGCGGGACAACCTGATGCTCGGCCGCCACCGGCTGACCCGCGCCGGGTTCCTCTCCGCCGGGCTGCGGCTGCCGTCGGCCCGGCGCGAGGCCGCCGCGCACGGCGGGCGGGTGACCGAGATCGCCGCGTTCGTCGGGCTCTCCGAGCACCTGGCCACGCCCGTCGGACTCCTGTCGTACGGCGTGCAGAAGCGCGTGGAACTGGCACGGGCACTGTGCATGGAACCGCGACTGCTGCTGCTGGACGAGCCGGTCGCCGGCATGAACGGCGGCGAGCGCCGCGACATGGCCGAACTGATCGTCGCGGTACGGGAGAGCCTCGGCATCTCGATCCTGCTGGTCGAGCACGACATGGGGATGGTCATGCGGCTCGCCGACGCGGTGACGGTCCTGGACTTCGGCAGGCGCATCGCGGACGGCCCGCCCGGCGAGGTGCAGAACGATCCCGAGGTCGTCCGCGCCTATCTGGGCGCGGCGGCCGAGAGCACGACCGCGAGCGGGACCGAGGAGGTCACCTCATGATCACCTTTCTCGAACTCCTGGTGAACGGCATCTCCGTCGGAGCGGTGTACGCGCTGATCGCCCTGGGCTTCGTGATCATCTTCAAGGCGACCGAGGTGGTGAACTTCGCCCACGCCTCGCTGCTGCTGGTCGGCGGATTCGTGGTCGCGAGGCTGCACCCGCTGATCGGCTTCTGGACCGCGCTGCTGCTGGGCATCGCCGGCGCGGCGGTCGTGGGCGCCCTGATCGAATTCCTGATCATCCGCAGGGCGAATGTCATCTCGCACAGCGTCCTCGCGATCGTGACGATCGGTGTCGACATCGTGCTGACCACCGAGCTCACCAGGCAGATCGGCACCGACGTGCTCGCCCTGGGCGACCCGTGGCGCGACCGGGTGCTGCATCTGGGAGGCGTCAGCATCGCCGAGACCCGGCTTGTCGCGCTGGCCGTCGCCGCGATCCTGATCTCCGCGTTCCTGCTGGCGTTCAAGTACACGAACTGGGGTATCGCCATGCGCGCCACCGCGGAGGACACCGAGACCGCCGCGCTGATGGGCGTGCGGCGCGGGCGGGTCTCGATGGGGGCCTGGGCGGTCGCCGGGGCGCTCGCCGCCGTCGCCGCGCTCTTCCTGTGCGTCTTCCCCACACCGGGTCTGGATCGCAGCACCACCTTCGCGGCGATGAAGGCGTTCCCCGCGGCGATCCTCGGCGGCCTCGACTCCACCACCGGGGCACTGGCCGGCGGGCTGATCATCGGTGTCACCGAGGCGATGATGAGCGGCTACCAGAACGACCTGGTCTTCCTCGGCCGGGGTATCGGCGACGTCGCGCCGTTCCTCGTGATGATCGTGGTCCTGCTCATCCGCCCCGCGGGGCTGTTCGGGACGAGGGAGCTGGCACGTGTCTAAGAAGGTCATCCTCTCCTGTGTCGTGCTGGTCGCGGTGGCGGTCGCCGTACCGTTCTACCTGGAGGGCTTCTGGCTGCAGGCCGGGCTCTTCGCGATGTCGGCGGCGATCGGGGCGATCGGCCTCAACCTGCTGACCGGTGCCACCGGCCAGCTCTCCATGGGCCACGCGTTCTTCCTCGCGGTCGGCGCGTACGCCTACGTCTACTTCGCCGCCGAACCGGAGGGCGGCGCGCACGCCCTCGGCGGCCTCGGCCTGCCCACGCCGGTCGCGGCACTGCTCGCGGTGCTCACCGCGGGTGTCGCGGGTGGGGTGTTCAGCCCCATCGCGGGACGCCTGAAGGGCGCGTACCTCGGCATCGCCACCCTCGCGCTGATCTTCGTCGGCCAGCACGTGCTGTTCAACGCCGAACCCGTGACGGGCGGCTACAACGGGCGGGCGGTGCCGCCGATGGAACTGTTCGGATTCGTGTTCGCCGACTCCCCCGAACTGGTGGTCGCCCAGGTGCCGTTCGGGTCGCTGGAGCGCCTGTGGTTCCTCGGGCTGGCCGTGCTGACCTGCGCGGCGCTGTTCGCCCGCGGGGTGCTACGCGGCCGGCCGGGACGGGCCATGAACACCATCCGCGACCACGAGATCGCGGCCGGGGTGATGGGCGTGCCGGTGGCCCGCTACCGCGCCGGGGTGTTCGTGCTGTCGTCGATGTACGGAGGGCTGGCCGGGGTCCTGATCGCGCTGGTCTTCCAGCGCACCGTACCCGACTACTTCGGCCTGCTGCTCTCCCTCGACTACCTGGCGATGATCATCATCGGCGGCCTCGGCTCCGTCGCGGGCGCGGTGATCGGCGCGTTCTTCATCTCCCTGCTCCCCCAGCTGCTCAGCCGCTACAGCGACGCCCTGCCGCTGGTGGCCGAGCCCGGCTCAGCCGGGGTCTCACCCGCCGAGGCGTCCCGCATCCTGTACGGCGCCGCCGTCGTCGTCATCGTCCTCTTCCTGCCCGGCGGGCTGCTCGGCCTCGCCAGGCGCCTGCGCCTCGCCGTGACCCGGCGGCCCGCCCCGGTCCCCGCGACGAGGAAGACCCCGCTCTCCTCCACCTCCCCCGACACAAGGAACTGACATGGGAATTCCAAGAACCCCGGTCCGACGAATCGCGGTACTCGCCCTCCTGGCCCTGGCCGTCACCGCGTGCGCCAGCGAGAAGGCCACCGGGGGTGCGGCCGCCCCCTCCGCCGTCGGGGGGGACGGCGTGAAGACCGGCCCCGGCGTCACCGCCGACAAGATCACAATCGGCCTGATGACCGACCTCACCGGCCCGTACGCCTCCTTCGGCAAGAGCCTGACCCAGGCACAGCAGCTCTACTTCGAGCAGGCGAACGCGGCGGGGGGCGTGTGCGGGCGGCAGCTGGAGGCTCTGGTCCGTGACCACGGCTACGACGTGCAGAAGGCGGTCGCGGCCTACACCGAGATCTCCCCGAAGGTGGTGGCCCTCGCCCACGTCGTCGGCTCGCCCATGGTCAACGCGGTCAAGCAGCGCATCGAGGCCGACGACATGCTCACCATCCCGCAGGCGTGGGCGACCGGGCTGCTCGGCAGCAAGCCCATCCAGGTCACCGGGACGACCTACGACATCGACATGATCAACGGGGTGGACTTCCTCGCCAAGGAGAAGGGCATCAAGTCCGGCGACAAGATCGGCCACCTGTACTTCGAGGGCGACTACGGCGAGAGCGCGCTGAACGGCTCCAAGTACGCGGCGGAGAAGCTCGGCCTCAAGCTCGTGGAGCAGAAGATCAAGGCCACCGACCAGGACATGAGCGCCCAGGTCGCCGCCTTCAAGGCCGAGGGCGTCAAGGCCGTCCTGGTCTCCGTCGGCCCCAGGCAGACCGCCTCGCTCGTCGGCGTCTCGCTCGCCAAGGGCATGGACGTGCCGTTCGTCGGCAGCAACTCGGCCTACTCCCCGCAGCTGCTGCCCACCCCGGCGGGTCCCGCACTGCTGAGGGACTTCTACTACATCACCGCCGGCACCCCGATCAGCGCCGACCAGCCGGCCATGAAGAAGCTGGCCGCCGACTACGCGGCGAAGTATCCGGACGCGGCCATCGACAGCGGTGTCTCCGCCGGCTACTCGGCGGCGGCGATCGTCGTCGACGCGCTCAAGAAGGCCTGCGAGGGCAAGGACCTGACCCGGGCCGCCGTGGTCGCCGCGCACCGCGGCCAGTCGGCCTGGGGCGCGGAGTTCGGTGCCGTCATGGACTTCACCACGTTCGACAAGCCCGCCTCACTGCTGTCGTACGTCGCCAAGCCGGACAAGGACGCCCTGGGCGGCGCGGTGATCTTCAAGGAGGCCGCCACCTCCGACCTGGCCAAGACCTACCAGGTCCCGGTGGGCTGATCCGCGGTTCACGGCGGCGCCCCGCACCCCCGGCGACGAAGGTGCGGGGCCCGTCGCTCCGGGCTAGCGTGGGAGGGACCGCAGACCTTCGCGCCCGGGGACAAAATGACCCAGAAGCTCAATACCGGCAGCCACGACCTGCCGGTCTCCGACGCCCTCGCCGAGTTCATGAACACCGGCTGGGCCGACACCCACCGCGACGACCTGGCCGCGCTGCCACAGGCCGCCTACACCGCCAAGCGGCGCGCCGCGCTCGCCGCCCGCTTCCCCGGTGAGCGGCTGGTCGTCCCGTCCGGCACGCTCAAGGCGCGTAGCAACGACAGCGACTACCGGTTCCGGACGCACAGCGCGTTCGCCTACCTCACCGGTGACCAGGAACCCGACGACGTGCTGGTCGTCGAGCCCTCCGGGGAGGCCGTCCTGTTCCTGCGCCCCCGCTCGGTGCGGTCGGCGCCGGGACAGGCCGGGCAGGAGTTCTACCGCGACCGCCGCTACGGCGAGTTCTGGGTCGGCCGCCGCCCCGACCTGGCCGAGGCGGAGGCGCTGTACCAGATCGCCTGCGCGCCGATCGACAGGCTCGACGACGTGCTCGGCGGGCCCGCGCGGGTGCTGCGCGGGGTGGACGCGTCGGTGGACGGGCGAGTCGCGCCCGGCGACGGGGACGAGGAGCTGGAGGCGTTCCTGTCCGAGATGCGGCTGATCAAGGACGACTGGGAGATCGCGGAGCTGCAGTTCGCGGTGGACGCGACCACGCGCGGGTTCGAGGACGTGGTGCGGGCCCTGCCCGCCGCCCTGGGACACCGGCGCGGCGAGCGCTACCTGGAGGGGGTCTTCGGCCTCCGCTCCCGGCTGGAGGGCAACGCGGTCGGCTACGACAGCATCGCGGCCTCCGGCGCGAACGCGTGTGTGCTGCACTGGATCCGCAACGACGGGCGGCTGAACGAGAGCGAGTTGCTCCTCCTCGACGCGGGCGTGGAGACCGACCACCTCTACACCGCCGACATCACCAGGACCCTGCCGCTCTCCGGGCGCTTCGACCCGGTCCAGCGCCAGGTCTACGAGCTGGTGTACGAGGCCCAGGAGGCGGCGATCGCCGTCCTGCGGCCCGGTGCGAGCTTCCGCGACTTCCACGGTGCGGCCATGCGGGTCATCGCGGAGGGACTGCGTGACTGGGGCGTGCTGAAGATCAGCGCGGACGAGGCGATGGAGCCGGACAGCGGCCTGTACCGCCGCTACACGCTGTGCAGCAGCGGCCACATGCTCGGCATGGACGTGCACGACTGCGCCAGTGCCCGCGCGGAGGTCTATCTGGACGGTGTGCTGGAGGAGGGCCAGGTGCTGACCGTCGAACCCGGCCTCTACCTGCAGCCTGACGACCTGACGCTGCCGCCGGAGCTGCGCGGCATCGGGGTGCGCATCGAGGACGACCTCGTCATCACGGCCGACGGCGCCCGCCTCATGTCAGGCGGTCTGCCCCGCCACCCGGACGAGATCGAGAAGTGGATGGGAGGGTGTGCCGGCGCGGCCTGATGGGCTCGTAGGTGAAGCGGTTCTCGTGGGGCGCGGAGGGGCGCGTCCGCACGGGAAGGCGGGAGGAAAATGTGAGGGGCTGACAAGTTAAAAGGTGGGGGTCATACCTTTTCATCAAATTACTTGGGAAGCATCGACTTACTGGAATACCCGTCAGTAGCGTGGCTGGTCCATGGTCGGAGTCGCTAGTTCCGAGGTGGTCATGGCTCAACGGACGGCGGGTTGATGGCGGTCGGCGGGCGGACGAGGGTCACCGGTTACCTGGTCCGCCGGACGACCGGCGTGCTGGACCGGGTCGGCGACATGTCAGTGATCGCCCTTGAGGGCTTCCGCCGCACCTGGGACGTCAGGACCTGGTTCTGGGAGTTCGTCCAGCAGTGCTGGTTCCTGGCCCGCGTCACGAGCCTGCCCGTGCTGCTGGTCTCGCTCCCGCTGGGCGCGACCGTCGCCCTGCAGGTGGGCCAGCTGGCCTGGCAGCTGGGCGCCTCCTCCGCCACCGGCGGCGCGGTGGTCGTCGGCCTGGTCCGCGAGGTCGCCCCGATGGCCTCCGCCCTGCTGATCGCCGGAGCCGGGGGCTCGGCCATGACCTCCGACATCGGCGCCCGCAACATCCGCGACGAGCTGGCCGCCATGGAGGTGATGGCGGTCAACCCGATCCACCGCCTGGTCACCCCCCGGCTCTGGGCGGCGAGTACGGTGGCGGTGCTGCTGGTACCGCTGGTCATCGTGGCCGGGGCGGGCGGCGGCTACTTCTTCAACGTCATCGTCCAGGGCGTCACGCCCGGCGCGTACTTCGACGGCGCGGTCTCGCTGCTGGTCACCAGCGACCTGCTGGTGACGCTGCTCAAAGCCTGGATCTTCGGCTTCATCGCGGCCATCATGTCGTGCTACTTCGGCATGACCTGCCAGACCAGCCCGGTCGGCGTGGGCCGCGCGGTGAACCAGTCGACGGTCGTCACGTTCATACTGGTCTTCGCGGTCAACTACGTGATCACCATGATCTACTTTCTCGCCTATCCGCCGAGGGCGATGTGATGGCCGTCGTACCGGAGGTGCGTACCGCGGGGGTTCGCGCGTACGGGCTGATCCGCGACGGCGCGGACCGGCTGGCCTCGCTGTCGGACTGGCCGCTCTTCCTGTGGAAGGTCGTCTTCTACTCGGTCAGGGACATCGTCCTGCGGCTGAAGTTCTCCAAGGTCGTCCTGCGCCAGGTCAGCGACGTGGTGGTGGGCGTCGGTGCGACGGTCATCGGCGGCGGCATGGTCTTCGTGGTGTTCACCATGGCCTTCGCGGTCGGTGCCACCGTCGGCCTCCAGGGCTACCAGGGCCTGCAGTCGATCGGAGCCGAGTCCTTCATCGGGCTGGTGGGCAGCTTCGCCAACGTGCGGGAGATCACCCCGATCATCGCGGCGGTCGCGCTCGCTGCCCAGGTCGGCTCGTCCTTCACCGCCGAGCTCGGCGCCATGCGGATCTCCGAGGAGATCGACGCGCTGGAGGTGATGGCCATCAACGCGTTCACCTACCTCATCTGCACCCGCGTGGTGGCCGCGCTGATCGCGCTGATCCCGGTCTACCTGATCGCGCTGTTCGCCAGCTTCTTCGCCACCCGGCTGATGTGCACCGTCCTGTTCGGCATGTCGCCGGGCGTCTACGACTACTACTTCTACCTCGGCCTGCCGGTGATCGACATCTTCTACAGCGTGGTCAAGGTGATCGTCTTCGCGTTCGCCGTGGTCAGCATCCACTGCTACCACGGGTTCAACGCCACCGGCGGCCCGGTCGGCGTGGGCATCGCGGCCGGGCGGGCGATCCGGCAGTCGATCGTCACGGTCATCCTCCTCAACCTGCTGCTGTCCTACCTGTTCTGGGGTGGCGGCAGCAGCCTGAAGCTGACGGGGTGAGCCGGATGGCGGCCAGGGGCGAGGTGGCGCTGCCGATCAGGCTGGCGATCTCGATCGTCGTGCTGCTGGTCCTGGCCGTGTCCGTCGCCGCGGTGGTGCGGGGTGCGTCCGAGGTGAGCGGCACCCGGCTGACCGCGGTGTTCACCCGTTCGGGCCAGGGCCTGGACCCCAACTCCCCCGTCAAGATCCGCGGCATCACGGTGGGCGGGGTCGGTTCGGTCACCCTGGACCGGCAGGGCCGGGCCGTGGTCGCCATCTACGTGGACCTCGGAGTCAGGGTGCCCCAGAGCGTCACCGCCACGATCGAGCCGAGCTCGGTCTTCGGCCCCAAGTTCGTCAACCTCGTCCCCGGCTCCGGCGAGACCTCCGGCCCCTACCTGCTCAGCGGCGCGGTCATCACCAGGACCGAGGCCCCCTCCGACCTGTCGGACTCCCTCACCGACGCGTACGAGGGGCTGAAGGCGATCGACCCGCAGGACGTCACGACCATCGTGCACACCCTGGGCCGGGGCCTGGACGGCAAGGGCCCGCAGCTGCGGGCGATCATCGGCGACGCCGGAAGGGTCATCGAGGTGGCCCACCGGCACCGCGCCGACTTCCAGCGGTTCATCGGCGACGCCGGGGACCTCAGCGCGACCCTGGCCGACAAGGGCGACGAGCTGGTGGCCATCTCCGCGGACGCCAATGTGATCACTCCCGACCTGCTGAAGCGGGCCGACAAGGTACGCGCCCTGCTCAAGGAACTCGACGACGTCTCCCACCTGACCGCGCACGGCCTGCGCAAGCACCGCCGCGACCTCAAAGCCGCGGTCAACTCCGGGGAACGCGTCGCCTCCCTGCTGTACGCGCAGCTCGGCATCGCCGGAGACGGTGTGCGAGGGCTGAACCGGATGCTCGCCGTACTCAACGACCTGTCCTCGGGACAGGGCCCGAACGGCACCGCCCAGATCAAGATGGAGACCTTCATCTCGACGGACGTGTGCGAGCTCTTCGTCGGCGCGTGCGGCTCCACGAAGGGCGGGTGAGCGCGTGGCCGGATCCGCGGAGCAGGTTCGGCGCCGCTGGACGCTGGGCAAGTTCGTGCTCTTCCTCCTGGTGACGGGCACGCTGATCGTCCTGATCGGCGGCCAGATCGCCAGGGTCGACGTGGGCGACTCCTACAGCCTCGTCGCCACCTTCGACGACGTCTCCGGGCTGCACGAGGGAGACCAGGTGAAGATCGCGGGTGCGCCCGTCGGGCAGGTCGACACGATCGAGGTGGTCGCGGGCCGGGCCGAGGTCACGCTCAGCGTACGGACGGATGTACGGGTTCCCTCCGACAGCTCGGCCGCGATCCGCTGGCGCAACACGATCGGGCAGCGAGTGGTCTATCTGGAGCCGGGCACCGCCGGGGAGATGCTCGGCGACGGCGCCCGCGTGGAGCGGACGAGTTCGGTGGTCGACATCGGCGAGCTCGTGAGCGACCTGGGCCCGCTCACCCGCAGCCTCGACCCCGAGCAGATCAACCAGTTGCTCACCGCGGCGGGCGAGGCGCTGGACGGCAACCAGGAGAACATCCCCAAACTGGTCGACAACCTCGACGACCTGACCGGCACGATCGCCGAACGTAGGAAGGTCATCCAGGGGCTGCTGGAGGACTACGCCACGGTGACCGACGTCGTCGCCCGCAGGGACCGGCAGATAGCCCAGCTGGTCGACAACCTGGTCACGCTGACCGGCGCGTTCGCCCGCAACCGCGAGCTGGTCGACGACGCCCTGGTGGAGCTGTCCACCACGGTCAGGGTCAACGACCGGGTGCTCGGCGCGAACTCCCAGGAGTTCGGCCGGGTGGTGGACCACCTGACCCGGCTCACCGGCGGCATCCGGCGCAACATCGGCAGCGTGGAAAGGCTCCTCGGCACGCTCACCCCGCCGCTGCGGCGCTCGTTCCAGGTGACCGGCCAGGGCAACTTCGTCACCGCGTACGTGCCCTGCTTCGCGCTCGGCCCGCTGCCCTGCCCGTACCCGATGAAGAGCCCTCCGCCGCTGCGCGGCTCCTTCAAGCTGTCCGACACCGGTGACCTGCGGCGGGTTCTGGTGGGGTCCTGATGGCGCTCAAGTCGTTCCGCGACCGCAACAGGACCGTCGTCGGCCTGGTGTCGATGACGGTCCTCACCGTCGTGCTGGTCGTCACCTTCCTCATCGGCAACCTGGGGCTGCTGGAGGGGGGATACCCGATGTCGGCGGTGCTGCCCGACTCGGCCGGGCTGCGTTCCGGCAACGACGTCCGGGTGGCGGGAGTGACGGTCGGCAAGGTCACCGAGGTCCGCGCCGACTACTCCCAGGGGCACGTCGTGGTGACCTGGAGGGTGGACGACGGGATCAGACTAGGCCCGCAGACCCGGGCCGAGATCGCCCTGTCCAACCTGCTGGGCGGGCGCTACGTCAGGCTCACCGGGCCGGTCACCCGCCCGTACATGGACGAGCTGCCCGAGGAGCAGCGGCGGATCCCCATGTCCCGGACGAGCACCCCCGTGCTGGTCACCGACGCGCTCAAGGACGCCACCCGGCTGGTGCAGCGGCTCGACACCGACTCCGTCGACAGGCTCCTGGCCGAGCTGGCGGAGCTCAAGCCCGCCCGCCAGGGCAGAGTCAGCAAGCTGCTGGACAACATCGGCGAGCTGTCGGAGATCATCAGCGAGAGCGAGCCTCAGTTGCGGCGGCTGCTGGACAACGGCAACAAGATCATGGACGTGCTGGAGAAGAAGGACGCGCAGATCGGCCGCCTGATCGACTCGATCGAGATCATGCTCAACGAGCTGCGGCTCCGCCGCGACGAGCTGAAGTCGCTGCTCGGCGACGGCAGCGACCTGGTCAACAGCATCACCACCCTGGTCACCCGGCACGAGAAGGACCTGATCACGGTGATCGACGACGTGACCGCCATCGGCAACCGCCTCGACTCCACCAGCGGCAGGAACCTCAACTCGGTGCTCGCCTGGGTCGGCCCCACCTTCTCCGGGCTCGCCACGACCGGCGGCCACGGGCCGTGGATAGAAGCCATCGCCACCGGGCTGGGGCCGATCAACCCCGAGGTGCTGGCTGCCATCCGCAAGGACAGGAACAGCCGTTGACAGCACAGGGACAGCAAGGAGCGAGCCGCCCGCACCGCGCCCGCACCGCGGCGCGGTCCCCGGCGCGCAGGGTGATCGCGGCGCTGCTCGCGGGAGTGCTGCTGGCCTCCACCGGGGGGTGTTCGCTGCTGCCGGGCGGGGCCGGCCCCTACCGGCTGACCGCCTACTTCAGCGCGGCCCCCTCGCTGTACGAGCAGGCGAAGGTCAAGGTGCTGGGCCTGGACGCGGGGACCGTGGAGAAGCTCACGGTCGAGGGCGACAGGGTCCGGGCGGATCTGCTGATCGACGGGGGGATACCGCTGCCCGCCGATGTCAACGCCATCGTGGCCGCGCAGAACACGCTGGGCGAGCGGAACGTGGTGCTCCACCCGCCCTGGACACCCGGCAAGCCGAAGATCGCACCCGATGCGGTGATCCCGCTGGAGCGGACCGACCTGCCGGTGGAGATCGACGACGCCCTGGAGGCGTTCACCAAGCTCACCGACGCCCTCGACACCGACAAGATGGGCGATGTGGCCGGCAACCTGGCCGACACCGTCAGAGGCCGGGGCAAGCAGATCAACGGCGCGCTCGCCGACGCCGCCTCGCTGACCCGCACCCTCGCCGGGCAGGACGAGCAGCTGATCGAGCTGGCCAGGGGCCTCAACCGGATCGCCACCAACCTCAACAGGCGCGAGAAGCAGGTGAAGACCACCATCGACGCCTTCGCCGAGGCGGGCGCCACCCTCGCCGACGAGCGGCAGCGGATGAAACGCTTCATCACCGGCCTGGCGGAGTTCGTGCAGCGCGGTGACGTGCTGATCGAGGCGTACCAGGAGCGGCTGCCCAAGGGGGTGGCCAACCTCGCCGAGCTGGTGCTGACCCTCAAGGTCAACAGCGAGTCGGTGGCCGAGGGCATCGAGGGCACCAGGAAGTTCCTGGACAACATGATCCTGTCGTGGGACAGGAAGAACCACGTGCTCAAGATCCGTGTGGTGCTCAACGCGCTGACGCGGGCCTGGCTGACCCCGCTCTTCGAGGCCATGGGCCTGGGCAAGGTGCCCTGCCTGCCGGGAGAGCTGAGCAACTGCCCCTGGCAGGGCAGCGGGAGGGGCCGCTGATGGGCACGGGAGTACGGGAGCGGACGGAGACGCCCTCGGGGACACGACCGGGGACACCGGCGGGCGCGGGCCAAAAGATCGCGGGCCGGTGGCGGCGGTGGACCCGCCCGGTCGCCGGGCTGGCCGTGCTCTGGCTGAGCGCGGCGTGCAGCCTGCAGACCCTGGGCGCGCCGACCGGCGAGCTCACCCTGACCGCGACCTTCGACGACGTGCAGAGCCTGGTGGCCGGACACAGCGTTCAGGTGTCCGACGTACGGGTGGGCAGCGTGACCGACATCCGGCTGGAGGGCTACCGGGCGAAGGTCACCATGTCCATCGAGGACGGCAACCAGGTGCCCGAGGGGACGAGCGCCATCGTCGCCAAGACCTCGATCCTCGGCGAGAACTACATCGAGCTGGACCTTCCCGAAGGGCGGGACATGACGACGGGGCCGTTCATGCGAAGCGGCTCGACCATCGCCGTGACCTCCGTCAAACCCGACATCGAGCAGGTCACCGAGCGGGCCGGGCCGCTCATCGACGCGCTCGGCGCCCAGGATGTGAACGCCGTCCTGGACGCGGCGGCGACCGGGATCGGCGGCAAGGGCGAGGACCTCAACCGGCTCCTGCGGCAGACCACCGAGGTCACCACCGCCTACGCGGAGTCCCGCGAGGACCTGGCCCGTACCATCGACGGTCTGGCCAGGCTCGGCGACGAACTCGCCAAGGGCACCGCGGAGCTGGACCGGCTGCCCGGCACGCTCGCCGACGCCACCGCCCGCCTGAACCACGGCCGCAGGCACATCAAGAAGACCCTCAGGGAGCTCACCGCGCTGGCCCGTGAGGTCAACGACACGATCTATCCCAGGCACGAGGCCCGGCTGCGCACCCTGCTGCGCGAGCTCGACGCGGTCTCCACCTCGGCGGTACGCGGCAAGGAGGACCTGAAGGTGCTGGTGAGCCGGGTGCAGAGCTTCCTCGACCAGCCACCACTCGTGGTGAACGGCCAGTTGCTGATCTCCGTGTGGCTCAAGGGGCTGCTGCTGCCCGAGCCGAAGAAGAGCGACAGGCCCCGCCTGCCCAACTCGGTGGACGACTTCCGCCTGCTGCTGGGGCCGCCGCGATGAGGAACCGCATCTGGATCAACCTCGGCTTCTTCGCGGCGCTCGGCGTCGTGATGACCGTGTGGGCGTTCACCACCATCATCAAGCTGGACCTCGTCGAGCGGCCGTACCGGATCAACGCCGAGTTCCTCTCCTCCCCCGGCCTGGTGGAGGGCTTCGACGTGGCCTACCTCGGCGTGCGGATCGGCCGGATCAGCGGCGTGGAGCTGGCACCCGGCAAGATCGTTGTCGCGCTGAGCATCGATCGCGGGGTGCGTCTGCCCCGGGACGTCACCGCCGAGGTGCGCCGCAAGTCCGCCATCGGCGAGCCGTACGTGGAGATCTCCCCGCCCAGGAGCGGAACCGGCGGCGGCGAGGGCGCCACCCTGGCCGCGGGCGCCACCATCCCGCTGGCCAGCACCTCGGTGCCGCTCGACTACCGGAAGCTGTTCGACGGTGTCGGCAAGCTGCTCGACGCGGTGCCGGCCGAGGACGCCCGGACCATCGTGGGGGAGCTGGCGACCGGCCTGGACGGGCGGACGACCTCGATCCGGGAGATCGTCGACAACGCGCACGACCTCACCGCGACCCTCGCCGAGAACACCGACGTGCTGGACGAGTTGTCGGTGCAGCTCACCCGGCTCACCGGGACCCTGGCGGACAGGCGCGGGAAACTGTCCGAGGGGGTGGACGACCTGGCCGCGGTGACCCGGGCGGTCCGCGAGTCCCGCAGGCAGCTGAACGCCGCCCTCGACCACGGGCCGAGCTTCTTCCGGCAGGTCAACACCCTGCTCACCACCGCACGCCCCGGCCTGTCCTGTCTGCTGACCGCCGGAGGCGTCAAGCCCGGCAAGGTGTTCGGCGGCCGTACTCCCGACAACGTCAACCACCTGCTCCGCAACGTACCCACCGCGCAGGCACTGATCGCCGACGTGAGCGACAGGCAGGCCGACGGCCTGTACGGCAGGACCGCCTTCATCTTCAGCGTCCCCGGCGGCCCCAAGGCCGCGCGGGAGTATCGCAATCCGCTGGCTCCCCCGACGGTCCCCAAGCTCCGCACCTGCCCGAAGGGACCCGCGAGCAAGGTGGCGGTCGGAAAGGACGAGGAGGCCCCCGGCGACGAGAACGCCGGCGGAGACGCCGACGACGAGTCCGCGGACGGAGCGACCGCCGAACCCGGCGACGCGACACCGGCGCCTGAGGAGAGCCGGGAGCCGGTACCGGCCGCGGACACCGGCCGGACCTCGGAATCCTCCCAGGACATGACCCCCCTCATCGTTGCGATCTTCGCCGCGGTCGCCATCTCCGGCGGTGTGCTCGGCTGGATCGCCGTCGGCCGAGCCTCCCGCCGCCGTGAACAGGAGTAAGCCCTTGACCCCCACCCCCCGCACGTCGGAACAGCACCGGCGCGACCCCGCCGAGGACGCCCCGCCCCCGGCTCCGGACCAGGATCAGGAGGCCGATGAGGAACCTGAGGCCGGACCGCCCGCCGGGGCGAGCACGGAGACCGAGCGGGAGCACGGGGCCGCGGGTAGCGGGAAGAGCGGATTCAGCACGTGGCGGGGCAGGCTGGCCGGTGCCGTCGCGGCCATGCTGTTCGCGGCGACCGCGACCACCGCGGTGCTCCAGTGGATGGCCGCCGACCGGCTGGCGCAGGAGAAGGCCGACCGCGAGGCGGTGTCCACCCGGGCGGGCGAGTTCGCCGTGGCCCTGCAGACCTACGACCACACCGACCTGCAGGCCTACCGCGACCGGGTCTTCGCCATCTCCGGCGAGGACTTCGAGAAGACCTACAACGAGGCGTTCAGCCCGCTCGAAGGTGTGATCACCACGATGCGGGCGAGCTCTTCGGCCTCGATCCGCGGCGTCTACGTCTCAGCGGTCGGCGAGGGCAGGGCGAAGGCGATCACGGTGGTCGACTCCCAGGTCACGAGCACGGCGGGGACCCGGCGCATGCTCGGCACGTACATGGAGCTGAGCCTGATCAAGACGGGAGGCCGGTGGAAGGTGAACGCGGCCACGGTCATGGGCGCCGCCGAGGAACTGGTCACCGACCCGAACGGCGAGACCGTCGAGCCGTCCCCGACATCATCCCCGGCACCGTCGCCGAGCAAGACGGAGAGGTAACCCCCTCCGGCCGCGCTGACACCGCCTACCACGAGTGATCGGTGCCTTCTGAGGTAGGTTCTGATTCATGACCCTGCAGCAGGCCTCGCCCGGCGAACGGAGTGGTCGGTCGGGGGGCGGACCCGCCGAAGTCACCGGAGTCACCGGCGCGGGGCACGAGAGTGGTGAGCGACCGGTGAACGACGAGACGCCTCGCTGGCTGTCGTCAGTCGAGCAGCGGGCGTGGCGTGCCCACCTCGCCGCGCACAAACTCCTCGAACACCGCCTCGACCGCGAACTCCAGCCCTTCGGGCTCTCGGTGAACGACTACGAGATCCTGGTGAACCTGTCGGAGATCTCCGGTCACCGCATGCGGATGAGCGACCTGGCGGACGCCACGATCCAGTCCCGCAGCCGGCTGTCGCACCAGATCTCCCGGATGGAGAAGGCCGGCCTGGTCGCCAGGGAGACCTGCGCCGACGACCGGCGCGGCACCTTCGCCGTCCTCACCGCGCACGGCTGGGACACCATTAACAGGGTCGCGCCGCACCACGTGGCCGGCGTGCGCCGGCACTTCATCGACCTGCTCACCGACGATCAGCTGATCGAGCTGGAAATCGCCTACGCTCCGGTGGTGGAGCACCTCAAAAACATTCGCTGACGCGAAACCGATACCGCCCGTACTCCCTTAGTAGACCGCGCTGTCGTTACGATCCGCCCATGTCTGCTCGCCGGATCTTCATCGCCGCGGTGCTCACCGTGTGCTCCCTGGTCACCGCCTGCAGCGGCGGCGACGCCTCCGACGCCACGGCAGCCCTTCCCAGCGGAGCCGAACTGGTCAAGAAGTCCGCGGAGGCGACACGTGCCGTGAAGTCGGCGACCTTCTCAATGGAGACCGAGGGCGCTCCCGCGGTGCCGGTCAAGAAGGCCTCCGGCCGCCTCAGCGGAACCGGCGACGCGGACGGCACCATCCAGATCGACGTGGCGGGCAGTCTTCAGGAGATCAGCTTCGTGCTGATCGGGGAGACCGTCCACTTCAAAGGGGTGACCGGAGGCTTCCAGAAGATGTCGCGGAGCCAGCTGGCGGCGATCTACGACCCGTCCGCCATCCTCAACCCCGAGAAGGGCGTCGTACAGTTGCTGAGCAACGCGCTGGACCCGAAGACCCAGGCGGCCGAGAAGGTGAACGGCGTCGACTCCTACCGGGTCTCGGCGACGCTCTCCCAGCAGGTGCTCGCCACGATGGTGCCCGGCCTCGCGCAGAGCGTCGACGGCACGCTCTGGATCGACAAGGCCACCAGCCGCCTGCTCAAGGCGGATCTGCCACTGACCGGCGGCAAGGTGATCGTGGTCTTCAGCGACTACGACGTGCCGGTCCAGGTCACCGCTCCGGCCCAGTGATGGTGACCCGCGCCGTCCCGGAGGACGGCGGCCGGCTGGCCCGGCGACGGGCCGCCCTCGGCGTCGGCGGCACCGCGGTGCTGCTGGCGGCGCTGGACGCGTACGTCGTGGTCACGGTCCTCATCGACATCGCCAAGGACGTCGACGTCCCGCTCAACCACATGGAGCGGGCCACCCCGATCGTCACCGGCTTCCTGCTCGGCTACATCGCGGCCATGCCGCTGCTCGGCCAGCTCTCCGACCGGTACGGCAGGCGCCCGCTCATCCAGCTCTGCCTGGCGGGCTTCGCGGCGGGCTCGGTGATCACCGCGCTGGGTGAGACGGTGCCCTGGCTGGTCGCCGGACGGGCCCTGCAGGGGGTCGCGGGCGGCGCGCTGCTGCCCATCACCATGGCTCTGATCGGGGATCTGTGGGATGAGGACGAGCGTCCGGTGGCGCTCGGCGCCGTGGGGTCGGCCCAGGAGCTCGGCAGCGTGCTGGGCCCCCTGTACGGCGCGGCCCTCGCCGCCCTGGTCCCGTCCACCCTCCAGCTCGGCGGCGTGCAACTCGGCGGCTGGCGGTCGATCTTCTGGCTGAACATCCCGCTGGTGGTCCTGGCCGCGGTCGCCGTACAGCGGTCGGTGCCGCCCCCCGGCCGTGACCGGACCGGCACCGGCGGCAACCGCGTCGACGTGGTCGGCGGACTGCTGCTGGCGCTCGCGCTCGGCCTGCTCGTGGCCGGTCTCTACAACCCCGACCCGAGCGGGGCGGTCCTCCCGCCCTGGGGCCTGCCGGCGATCGTCGGCGGGGTCGTGTCCGGCGCCGTGTTCGTCGTGTGGGAGATGCGCGCCAGAACCCGGTTGATCGACATGGCCGGGGTGCTGCGCGGCCCGTTCTTCGCCACGCTCGGGGTGAGCTTCCTGACCGGCGCCGCGCTGCTGGTCACCCTGGTCGACGTGCAGTTGTCGGCCCAGACCCTGCTGCGCCTGGACACCCTGGACGGCGCCCTGGTGCTGTCGCGCTTCCTGGTCGCGCTCTCCGTGGCCGCTCTGGTGGGCGGCCTGGCGTCCCGCCGGTACGGTGAGCGCGTGGTGACGGTGATCGGGCTGGCGCTGGCAGGCGTCGGCTACGTGCGCATCGGCCAGTGGCCACTGGACCTCGCCTCGGCCGGGTACCGGATGGACGCCGACCTGATCGTCGCCGGTCTCGGTCTGGGTCTGGTGATCGCACCGGTCTCCTCCGCGGTGCTGCGTGCCGTCCCCGCCGTCCAGCACGGGGTGGCCTCGGCGGCGGTGGTCGTGGCCCGGATGATGGGCATGCTGCTCGGCGTCGCCGCACTGTCCGCCTGGGGCTTCCACCGCTTCCAGTCTCTCACCGCGGACCTGGATACCCCGCTGCCCTTCGGCGTGGACCCGGCCGTGTACGCCACCCGGCTGGCCGAGTACGAGGAGAAGGTCAGGGCGGCGCTGCACACCGAGTACAGCGAGATCTTCCTGATCACCGCCGCCCTGTGCGGGGTGGGCGTGCTGGTCGCGCTGCTGCTGCCGAGCGGGTCCGGGTCGTCTGACCCGGTCTGACCCGGACGGTGGCTTCACCCACGCCGTGCCCGGCCCGGTGTGAAGGACCCTGGCCTCGGCCGTCACCCCCGTCTCCGAGTACACTCTGGCCCCGCCACGGGTGACGTGCGGCGCGCCCTGCCCGGCACCGGGAGAGGGCGGCACCCCGCGACGGTACGCCACGGGGGTTCGTCATCGGGTGAACGTACCGACGACCATTGGGGTGACGTGATGCTTGTGGGGGCCACGCGGCCGGACCTGGCCGGGCTCGGCGAGGGGTTCGACGCGTTCTGGCATGAGCGGCACCTGTGCACGCTGACCACCGTCCGATCCGACGGGACGCCGCACGTGGTGCCCGTCGGGGTGACGCTCGACGTCGGCACGGCGATCGCCCGGGTCATCACCTCGCGCGGGTCGTACAAGGGCCGGTTGGTGGCCGCCGCGGGTCCGGCGGGCGCGCCGGCCGCCGTCTGCCAGGTCGACGGGCGGCGCTGGTCCACCCTGGAGGGGCGTGCGGTGCTCCGGGACACCCCCGAGGAGGTCGCCGACGCCGAGCGCCGGTACGCGCTGCGCTACCGCGCCCCCCGGGTGAACCCCGACCGTGTCGTGATCGAGATCCAGGTGACCCGGGTGCTCGGCAATGTCTGACCCGGGACACGTCCCGCTCCCCCGCGTCCCCGGGCTGCCGGACGAGGCGTTCGAGCACGACGGGCAGCTGACCAAGCGCGAGGTGCGGGCGGTCACCATGTCCCGCCTCGCGCCCGTCCCCGGCGAGCTGCTGTGGGACGTCGGCGCGGGTGCGGGAAGCATCGCGATCGAGTGGATGCGCTGCCATCCCGCGTGCCGGGCCGTCGCGGTGGAGAGCCGCCGGGACCGGGCGGAGCGGGCCGCGCGCAACGCGGCCGCGCTGGGAGTGCCCGAGCTGGAGGTCGTCGTCGGCGCGGCCCCCGGCGCGCTCGCCGGGCTGGCCGTGCCCGACGCCGTCTTCGTCGGCGGCGGCGCGACGGTCCCCGGCGTGCTGAGCACCTGCTGGGCGGCGCTCAGGCCGGGCGGCAGGCTGGTGGTCAACGCGGTGACCCTGGAGTCCGAGGCGGTCGTGGCCGACTGGTACGGCAGGCACGGCGGAGACCTGGTGCGCCTCGCGGTCGGCCGCGCCGCCCCGGTCGGCGGCTTCACCGGCTGGCGGACGATGATGCCGGTGACCGTCTGGTCATCGGTCAAGGAGGAGTCTTGACGGCCAGGGTGTGTTTCGTCGGAGCGGGCCCCGGAGCCGCCGACCTCGTCACGGTGCGCGGCCTGCGGGTGATCGCCTCGTCCCCGGTGTGCCTGTACGCCGGGTCGCTGGTGCCGCGCGAACTGCTGGACGACTGCCCGCCCGGGGCACGGCTGGTGGACACCGCCGGGCTCACCCTCGATGAGATCGTCGCCGAGATGGCCGGCGCGCACGCGGCCGGGCTGGACGTCGCCCGGCTGCACTCGGGCGACCCCTCCGTCTTCAGCGCGATGGCCGAGCAGATGCGGCGGCTGGACGCGCTCGGCATCCCGTACGACGTGGTGCCGGGCGTCCCGGCCTTCGCCGCCGCGGCGGCCTCGCTGAAGCGGGAGCTCACCGTGCCGGGAGTCGGGCAGTCCATCATCCTCACCCGTACGTCCGCGCGTGCCACGCCGATGCCGGAGGGCGAGGACCTGGCCACGCTCGGCGCGAGCCGGGCGACCATGGTGCTGCACCTGGCCGTGCAGCGGATCGAGGCGGTCGTCACGGAACTGCTCCCCGCCTACGGCGCCGACTGCCCGGTCGCGGTGGTGGCCCGGGCGAGCAGGGACGACGAGGTGATCCTGCGGGGCACCCTGGCCGACATCGCCGAGCGGGTCAGGGCCGCCAGGGTGCTGCGGACGGCGGTGATCGTGGTCGGGCGGGTGCTGACGGCCTCGGCGTTCCCCGACAGCCACCTCTACTCGGCGGACAGGTGCCGGAATTGACCGGCGGGACCGAGATGAGACGCCTGCTGATCCTGGGAGGGACCGCGGAGGCCAGGGCGCTGGCCGCCCGGCTGGACGGGCGGGCGGATCTGCACGTGGTGTCCTCGCTGGCGGGACGGGTCGCCAACCCCAGGCTCCCGGTCGGCGAGGTGCGCGAGGGTGGATTCGGCGGCCCCGAGGGGCTCGCCGACTGGCTGCGGGAGCACGCGATCGACCTGGTCGTCGACGCCACCCACCCGTTCGCCCGGCGGATGACCGCATCGGCCGTCGCGGCCTCCGCCGGCACCGGGGTGCCGCTGCTGGTGCTGCGCCGTCCCGGCTGGCGCCAGGGTCCGGACGACGACTGGCGCTGGGTGCCCACGCTTGAGGCCGCCGCCCGCCTGCTGCCGGAGCTGGGCAGACGGGTCTTCCTCACCACCGGCCGCCGCAGCCTGGCCGCGTTCACCGGCCTTGACCTGTGGTTCCTGGCCAGGTCCGTCGATCCGCCCACCCCGCCGCTGCCCGGCCGGACGGTGGTCGTGCTCTCCCGGGGGCCGTACACCCTGCGCGGAGAGCTGGAGCTGATGCGCGAGCACCGCGTCGAGGTGCTGGTGACCAAGGACAGCGGCGGCGAGATGACCACCGCCAAGCTGGCCGCCGCGCGGGAGCTGGGGATTCCGGTGGTCATCGTACGGCGGCCGCCGATCCCCGGCGGTGTCCAGCTGGCGGACACCGCCGAGGCCGCCGCGGCCTGGGTGGAGGCTCAGGCCGGGTAGCGGCGCGGGGTGTAGACGACGGGCCGTCCGCCGCGTTCGGTGAGCCGGGTGGTGGACGAGCCCACGATCAGCAGGCAGCGCATGTCGATCTCGGCGGGGTCGAGGTCGGCCAGCTCCACGACGCGCACGCTCTCCGCCGGGCCGCCGACATCCCGCCCGATGACGACGGGCGTGTGCGGGGAGCGGTGTTCGAGCAGCAGGTCGCGCATGGCGGCCACCTGCCAGGTCCGGCTCCGCGAGGCCGGATTGTAGATCGCCAGTACCAGGTCGGCCCGCGCCGCGGCGGTGATCCGGTCCGCGACGACCTCCCACGGCTTGAGCAGGTCGGACAGCGACAGCACGCAGAAGTCGTGACCCAGCGGAGCCCCGGCGCGACTGGCCACCGCCTGAGCGGCGGTCAGGCCGGGCAGCACGCGTACCTCGACGTCGGCGAACCTCGGCTCGGACGCGACCTCGAGCACCGCGCTTGCCATGGCGAACACCCCCGGATCGCCCGAGGAGACCACGACCACCCGTGATCCGGCGGCGGCCAGCTCCAGCGCGTGCGCGGCGCGCTCGGCCTCGACCCGATTGTCCGTGGGGTGGCGGCGCTGGCGCGGGTTGGGCGGCACCCGGTCGAGGTAGGGGCCGTAGCCGATCAGTTCGTCGGCCCGGGCGAGGGCCTCCTGCACCTCGGGGGTCAGCCACGGCCGCCCGGCGGGGCCGAGCCCCACCACGACGACCTCGCCGCGCCGCCCGTCCCCGGCCTGTTCCTCGCGGTCGGCCACGGCCTTCGCGGAGAACGGCGTGAGCGGGCTGGGCAGCAGCGCGAGGGAGAAGTAGGGGACCGACTCGGGGTCGACGTCCGCCAGCGGCTCGATGCGCTGTTTACCGGTGGTGGCCCGCTCGACGTACCAGGCGTCGTCGAGGCGACCGGCCTCGGCGAAGGCGGCGCGGACCTTCTCGAAGGTCCTGCCGAGTTTCAGCACCGCGGCCGAGTCGGCGGCGGCCAGCCGCTCGGCCAGCACGTCCGCCGGGAGCGTGCCGGGCAGCACGGTCAGCGTCTCGTCCCGCTCGACCAGTGGGCGGCCGAGCACCGCGGCGGCCCCGCTGATCGAGGTCACCCCCGGCACCACCTCGGTCGGGTACCGGTGCGCGAGCCGCTTGTGCATGTGCATGTAGGAGCCGTAGAAAAGCGGGTCGCCCTCGCAGAGAACCACCACGTCGCGCCCGGCGTCCAGGTGCGCGGCCAGCCGCACGGCGCAGTCGGCGTAGAAGTCGTCGAGCGCGCCCTGGTATCCGCCGGGGTGGTCGGTGGTCTCGGTGGTCACCGGATAGATCAGCGCCTCCTCGACCTGGTCTCCCCGCAGGTAGGGCAGGGCCACCGACCTGGCGATGCTCCGCCCGTGCCGGGCGCTGTGGTAGGCGATCACGTCGGCCGCGCCGAGCAGCCTGGCCGCCTTCACCGTCACCAGCTCCGGGTCTCCCGGCCCCAGTCCGACCCCGTACAGGCACCCGAGATCCCCGCTCAACCCGCTCACTCCTCCTCACCCGCGATCACGTTGACGGCAGCCGCCGCCACCGCGAGTCCGACCCCGTACAGGCACCCGAGATCCCCGCTCAACCCGCTCACTCCTCCTCGCTCGCGATCGCGTTGACGGCGGCCGCCGCCATCGCGCTGCCGCCCCTGCGTCCGTGCACCACCAGGTGGTCGAGTCCGGCCGGGTGCTCGGCCAGGGCCAGCTTCGACTCCGCGGCCCCGATGAAGCCGACCGGCACGCCCAGCACTGCGGCCGGGCGTCCGGCACCCTCCTCGACCAGTTCGAGCAGGCGGAACAGCGCGGTCGGCGCGTTGCCGATCGCGACCACCGCGCCGTCGAGCCGGTCGCGCCACAGTTCCAGCGCCGCGGCGCTGCGGGTGGTGCCCAGCCGCAGCGCCAGCTCCGGGACCCGCGGGTCGCCGAGTGTGCAGACCACCTCGTTCGCCTTCGGAAGCCGTCGCCTGGTGACGCCGGAGGCGACCATCATGGCGTCGCACAGCACGGGCGCGCCGTCGCGCAGCGCCTCGCGCGCCGCCGTGACGACTCCCGGCGACCACGCGAGGTCGTCGACGAGGTCGATCATGCCGCAGGCGTGCACCATGCGGACCGCGACCTGGGCGACGCCCGGCGGCATGCCGCCGAGGTCCGTCTCCGCGCGGATGGTGGCGAAGGAGCGGCGGTAGATCTCCGCCCCGTCCCTGATGTAGTCGATCACTTTCCCTCTCTGGTCGCCGCCACCGCGGCGCTCGTCTGCTCGGCGTCGGCGAACGTACGGCTCACGCCGTCCGCCTCGACGCGGTATCCGTCTCCGGTCGCGACCACGTCCACGACCCGGCCACGCGGGCGTCCGCACCGCCGCTCGCAGCCCGACCAGTGCACGGGGAGCGCACGGGTGCGGCCCCGCGAGGGGTGGACGTCGTCAGGACCGTCCGCACCGGACTCGGAACCGGTGCCGCCGTTCGCGCGCACACCCGCATGGACGTCGGCGTGGACGTCGGCGAGGGCCTTGGCGCATCCGGGCCGGCCGGCGCAGGCGGTCAGGCCCAGCCACGGCGACGCCGGGTCGCCGACCAGGCCCGCGGCCGTGAGCGTCGCCCGCAGGCCGTCGGCCTCCGGCGGCGGCAGGTCGGGGACGACGATCGTCCGCCACGGCGTCACCCGGACCTCTCCCCCGCCGTGCTCGGCCGCCTGGGCGAGCGCCTCCAGCTGGGCCGCCGTGAGCCGTCCGAGCGCGGCGAGAACGGTGAGGGCCGACCATTCGTCACGCTGCGCGGCGACCCCGATTGTGCCGCTGTCCACCGTTCGCGCCCGTCGTACGGCGGGGGCGGACAGCCGGAGAGCCGGCTCCGTCCCGAGCCCGCGGACCGAGACCCGTACTGGGCCGTCGGTCAGCTCGGCGAGCCGCCACGCGCCCGACCCCTGCTCGGCGCGCTCGGCCAGGAACGCCTCGGCGACCGCGAGCATGCCGGTGACGGCGGAGGAGACGGGTGCGCGCAGCCCCAGGTCGGCACCGGCGAGCAGCAGCGCCACCTCGGAGACGTCCGCCGAGGCGTCCACCGGATCGACCGGCAGCAGCGTGACGTCCGCGCCGAGAGCCGCCATGTCGCCCGAGCCGTCGTCGAGCGCGAAGAGGAACCGGCCGGGCAGGTCGGCGAGCACGGGCCGGGCGCAGAGTTCCCCGTCCAGCTCGGACACGAGCGGACGGACGTCGAGCAGGCTCGCGGGTGCCCGCCCGGCCAGGGGTGAGGCCACGATGTTGCGTACCCGCTCATGCGTGGCCGACGGTAGCAGCCCGGCGGCGGCCAGCCGCACGGCGAAGTCGGATGCCGGGGAAAGCCGCCGGCCGTCGTCCGGAACGCGCGTGTCGTCGCGTGCCGGGTGCACGACGGGAAGGGGCTCGCCGTCCTGCGGCGGGAGGCCGCGTACCTGGAGGTTCGCCCGGGAGGTCAGCTCGATCACGCCGGATCCGAGCTCCCGGGCGGCGGCGGCGACCACGCGGAGCTGACGCGCCGTGAGCGCCCCGCCGGGAACCCGGATCCGCGCCAGGCCGCCGTCGGCCGCGGCGTGCACCTGGAGCGCTCCGGGACACGCGTCGGCCCGGGTTCTTCCGGGAGGGTCGGTTATTGACACGCAGTGGATGGTAGCTCCCATTTCTTTACGGATGTCCGCCTGGCATAGTGTGACCTAGGCGACGGCGCAGGGAGGAAGCCGGTGTGAAACCGGCGCGGTCCCGCCACTGTAACCGGGGAGCGAACCCCACCGAAGGCCACGGTCCGGCAACGGACGGGAAGGCCGGGGTGAGCGTTGATCCGGGAGCCAGGAGACTCCTGCCGTCGCGATGACGACGACCCGGGGCGAGGACCCCGAGGGAGGACTTCTGCATGCGTTCCGTGCCGCCCACCCCGCGATCGGCCGTGCCACCCGCGCCGCCTGCCGTCCTGCTGCTGTCGACCTCCGACACCGACCTGCTCAGCGCGCGGACGAGCGGTGCGAACTACCGGCTCGGCAACCCGGCGAGGCTGTCCGCCGAGGACCTGCCCGCGCTGACCGAGGGCACGGACCTCGTGGTCGTGCGACTGCTCGGCGGACGCAGGGCATGGCAGGACGGGCTGGACGCGCTGCTCGCCGACCGGCGGCCCGTCGTGATCCTCGGTGGCGAGCAGGCCCCCGACGCCGAGCTGATGGAGCTGTCCACGGTGCCCGGCGGGGTCTGCGCCGAGGCGCACGCCTACCTCGCGCACGGCGGTCCGGCGAACCTGGCCCAGCTGCACGCCTTCCTCTCCGACACGGTGCTGCTCACCGGGTACGGCTTCGCCCCGCCCGCGCCCACCCCGAGCTGGGGCCCCCTCGAACGTGTCGCGCGACGCACCGAGGGCCCCGTCATCGGCGTGCTCTACTACCGCGCGCACCACGTCGCGGGCAACACCGCCTTCGTCGAGACGCTCTGCCTGGCCATCGAGGAGGCGGGCGGCCAGGCCCTGCCCGTCTACTGCGGTTCCCTGCGCAGCGCCGAGCCCGACCTGTTCGACACGCTCCGGGCCGCGGACGCCCTGGTGGTCACCGTGCTCGCCGCCGGGGGCACCCGCCCGGCGACCGCCTCGGCGGGCGGGGACGACTCCGCGTGGGACGTCGGCGCGCTCGCCGAGCTGGACGTGCCGATCCTGCAGGGCCTCTGCCTGACCACGGGAAGGGACGCCTGGCGGGAGAACGACGACGGCCTGTCCCCGCTCGACGCGGCCTCCCAGGTGGCGATCCCCGAGTTCGACGGGCGGATCATCACCGTGCCGTTCTCCTTCAAGGAGGTCGACGACGAGGGCCTGACCGTGTACGTGGCCGATCCCGAGCGGGCCTCGCGGGTGGCCGGCATCGCGGTACGGCACGGCCTGCTCCGGCATGTCCGGGCACCGGAACGGCGGATCGCGGTGATGCTGTCGGCGTACCCGACCAAGCACTCCAGGATCGGCAACGCGGTCGGCCTGGACACCCCCGCCAGCGTGGTCAGGCTGCTCACGGCCATGACGGAGGCCGGGTACGACCTCGGAGACGGTTTCCCCGGCGTGGCGGAGCGGGACGGCGACGCGCTGATCCACGCGCTGATCGCGGCAGGCGGCCAGGACCGGAACTGGCTCACCGAGGAGCAACTGGCCGCGAACCCGGTGCGGATCCCGGCCGCGCGCTACCGGGCGTGGTTCGAGACGCTGCCCGAGGACCTGCGGCACGGCATCGAGGCGCACTGGGGGCCGCCGCCGGGCGAGTTGTTCGTCGACCGGAGCCGCGATCCCGACGGCGAGATCGTGCTGGCCGCGCTGCGCGCGGGCAACCTCGTGGTGATGGTCCAGCCGCCGCGCGGCTTCGGGGAGAACCCGGTCGCCATCTACCACGACCCCGACCTGCCGCCGAGCCACCACTATCTGGCCGCCTACCGGTGGCTGGCCGACGACTTCGGCGCGCACGCGATCGTGCACGTCGGCAAGCACGGCAACCTGGAGTGGCTGCCCGGCAAGTCGGCGGGGATGTCGGCCTCCTGCGGCCCCGACGCGGCGCTCGGCGACCTGCCGCTGGTCTACCCGTTCCTGGTGAACGACCCCGGTGAGGGCACGCAGGCCAAGCGGCGGGCGCACGCCGTACTGGTCGATCATCTGGTGCCGCCGATGGCCCGCGCGGAGACCTACGGCGACATCGCCCGGCTGGAGCAGCTGCTGGACGAGCACGCCTCGATCGCGGCCATGGACCCGGCCAAGCTGCCCGCCATCCGGGCGCAGATCTGGACGCTGATCCAGGCCGCCAGGCTCGACCACGACCTGGGCGTCGACGACCGGCCGCAGGACAGCGGGTTCGACGACTTCCTGCTGCACGTCGACGGATGGCTCTGCGAGGTCAAGGACGTCCAGATCCGCGACGGCCTGCACGTGCTCGGCAGCGCCCCCGAGGGGAAGGCCCGCGTCGACCTCGTGCTGGCCATGCTCCGCGCCCGCCAGATCTGGGCCGGTCAGGAGGCACTCCCCGGCCTGCGTGAGGCCCTCGGCCTGGCCGAAGACGGCGGCGCCGCGAGGGTGAGCGTGGACGAGGCCGAGTCGCTGGCCCGCGCCCTCGTCGAGGGCATGGAGGAGCACGGCTGGGACCCGTTCGCCGTCTCCCCCGTCACCGCGTCCGTCCTCGCCGACGGAAGTGACCGCGACTCCGGAGTCCTGGCCGCCGTGGAGAAGGTGCTCGGGTTCGCGGCCAGGGAGATCGTGCCCCGGCTCGCCAGGACCACGGACGAGATCGGCGCGGTGCTGCACGCGCTCGACGGCGGTTACGTCCCCGCCGGGCCGAGCGGGTCGCCGCTGCGCGGGCTGATCAACGTGCTGCCGACCGGGCGGAACTTCTACTCCGTCGATCCCCGGGCGGTGCCCAGCAGGCTGGCGTGGGAGACCGGGCAGGCCATGGCCGACTCCCTGCTGGAGCGGTACCGCTCCGACACCGGTGAGTGGCCGCGCTCCGTCGGGCTGTCGGTCTGGGGCACCAGTGCCATGCGCACGGCGGGCGACGACGTGGCGGAGGTGCTCGCGCTGCTCGGCGTGCGGCCGGTCTGGGACGAGGCGTCCCGGCGGGTCAGCGGCCTCGAACCGATCCCGCTCGCCGAACTCGGCCGGCCCAGAATCGACGTGACCGTCCGGATCAGCGGGTTCTTCAGGGACGCCTTCCCGCACGTCGTCACCATGCTGGACGACGCCGTACGGCTGGTCGCGGGCCTCGCGGAGGCCGCCGGGGAGAACTACGTGCGGGCACACGCCGACGCCGACCTGGCCGCGCACGGCGACGAGCGGCGGGCCACCCTGCGAATCTTCGGCTCCCGTCCGGGCGCCTACGGCGCGGGCCTGCTGCCGCTGATGGAGAGCGGGAACTGGCGCGACGACGCCGACCTGGCCGAGGTGTACGCGGTCTGGGGCGGCTTCGCCTACGGCCGCGACCTCGACGGAACACCGGCGCGGCAGGACATGGAGAGCGCCTACCGGCGGATCGCGGTGGCCGCGAAGAACGTCGACACCCGCGAGCACGACATCGCCGACTCCGACGACTACTTCCAGTACCACGGCGGGATGATCGCCACCGTGCGGGCGCTCACCGGCCGGGCGCCCGCCGCGTACGTGGGCGACAGCACCCGTCCGGACGCGGTGCGGACCAGGACCCTGCACGAGGAGACCGCGCGGATCTTCCGCGCCCGGGTGGTCAACCCCAACTGGCTGGCGGCGATGCGCAGGCACGGGTACAAGGGCGCGTTCGAGCTGGCCGCCACCGTGGACTACCTGTTCGGCTACGACGCCACGACGGGCGTGCTGGCCGACTGGATGTACGACAGGCTGGCCGCCACCTACGTCCTGGACCCGGAGAACCGGGCGTTCATGGCCGCGTCGAACCCATGGGCGCTGCACGGCATCGCCGAACGGCTCCTTGAGGCGGCCGACAGGAAGATGTGGGAGCACCCCGACCTCGAGATCATGACGGCCCTGCGGGAGGCGTACCTCACCATCGAGGGCGACCTGGAGGACCGCTGACCCGCCCCCCGGGGTGAGGGTGGTTCAACCGATGCCGCCGGACTTGGAGCCATCGGATCGGTGCGGGCGGAGATGTACGCGCGTGATGTGACCACCTTTGTGCAGGATGCCGCCGGGCTCGGAGTCATCGGACCGGTGCGGGGCCCTGAGGTGAAGGCGGTTCGATCCCGGAGTGAGGGCGGTTCAGCCGATGGCCGCGACCAGGCGTTCGGCCAGCTCGGGGCTGCCTGCCCAGTGCAGGTGCAGGTAGGAGGCGGCCAGCAGGGGCTCGGCGAAGCCGTCGGCCGCGCCCCTCCAGCGGAACAGCGGCGGCGTCGCGTGCCCGGGATCGGTGGCCGTGCGGTGGAACTCGTGGCCCCGGTAGCGCTCGCCCTCGCGGGTGAGCACGGACTTGGCGGTCGCCACCGCGTCGCGGTAGCCCAGCGTGAGCCTGCCGGTCATCGTCGCGGTGATGTCGAGCCTTCCGCACATGGGATGGCCGTCCAGCTCGCGCGCCAGGTAGAGCAGCCCGGCGCACTCGGCGACGATCGGGCCGTCGAAGGCGGCCACCCGGCGGCGGAGCGGCTCGTTGGCGGACAACTCCGCCGCGTACATCTCGGGGAAGCCGCCGCCGATGACGACCGCCCCGGCGTTCTCGGGGAGGCACTCGTCCCTGAGCGGGTCGAAGGTCGCCACCTCGGCCCCCGCCGCCGCGAGCAGCTCGACCTGCTCGGCGTACCCGAAGGTGAACGCCGCCCCGCCCGCCACGGCCACGACCGGCCGCCCACCGGACGCAGTCACGGTCACAGACGGGGACGGGGACGGGGGCAGGGCCGGAGTCCAGGGATGCGCGGGCAGCGGCGGCGCCGAGCGCGCCAGGGCCACCAGTCCTTCGAGGTCGCAGGAGTCGGCGACCAGGGCGCCCATCCGCTCCACCGCCGCCACCGCGTCCCCGCTGCGCTCGGCCGCCGGGATCAGCCCGAGATGGCGGGAAGGGGTCGCCACCCCGTCCACCCGCGGGATCACGCCCAGTACGGAGATGCCGCTCTCGTCCAGCGCGGCGCGGCAGATCTCCTCGTGCCGCGGCGAGCCGACCCGGTTGAGGATCACCCCGGCCAGCCGGACCCGGGTGTCGAAGGAGGCGAAGCCCTGCACGAGCGCGGCCACGGACCTGCCCTGCCGCGCGGCGTCCACCACGAGGACCACCGGCGCGCCGATCAGCCGGGCGACGTGCGCGGTGGAGGCGAAGTCCCCGCTCCCGGCACCGTCGTACAGGCCCATGACCCCCTCGACCACGGCGATGTCCGCGTCCCGCGCACCGTGCAGGAAGAGCGGCGCGACCCGGTCCTCACCGGTCAGCCAGGGGTCGAGGTTGCGGCCGGGGCGCCCGGTGGCGAGCGCGTGGTAGCCGGGGTCGATGTAGTCGGGTCCCACCTTGTGCGGGGAGACCCGCAGACCCCGCGCGCGCAGCGCCGCCATCAGGCCGGTCGCGACGGTGGTCTTCCCGCTGCCCGAGGACGGCGCGGCGATCACCAGTCGCGGCACTACCATTCGATGCCCCTCTGGCCCTTCTGCCCGGCGTCCATCGGGTGCCTGACCTTCCCCATCTCGGTCACCAGGTCGGCGACCTCGACCAGCCTCGGGTCGGCGTCCCTGCCGGTGATCACGACATGCTGGTTGCCCGGCCGCGCGACCAGGGTGGCGACCACGTCGTCCACGTCCAGCCAGCCCCATTTCAGCGGGTAGGTGAACTCGTCGAGGACGTAGAAGCGGTAGGTCTCCGCGGCCAGGTCACGCCTGATCTGCTCCCAGCCCTCGCGGGCGTCGGCGGCGTGGTCCTCCTCGCTGCCCGGCCGCTGGATCCACGACCAGCCCTCGCCCATCTTGTGCCAGGTCACGCTGCCGCCCTCGGCGGACTCGCCGAGCACCAGGAGCGCCCGTTCCTCGCCGATGCGCCACTTGGCCGACTTGACGAACTGGAACACCCCGACCGGCCAGCCCTGGTTCCAGGCGCGCAGCGCCATCCCGAAGGCGGCGGTGGACTTCCCCTTGCCCGGCCCGGTGTGCACGATCAGCAGCGGCCGGTTGCGGCGCTGGCGCGTGGTGAGCCCGTCCTCGGGCACCGTGTCCGGCTTGCCCTGCGGCATCTCAGACCGCCTTCCGGTAGTCGGTCCGGTAGTCACGGACGAGCCCGCCGAGCCCGCCGCCCGCCGCGAGCGCGTCGAGCCGTACCGCGGGCGCGCCCAGCCTGGCCGCGAGGTCGAGGGCCAGGGCGAGCCGCACCGGACCGCTCTCGCAGTCGACCACGACCCCCGCCGTACCGGCGAGCAGCGCGGCGGGGGCCGCCACGTCGGACCCCGAGGTGGCCCGGCCGTCGGTGACCACCACGAGCAGCGGCCTTCTGGCGGGGTCGCGCAGCCGCTCCACCCTGAGCACCTCGGCGGCCCGGCGCAGCCCGGCCGCCAGCGGGGTGCGACCGCCGGTCGGCAGCTCCCGCAGCCGCGCCGCGCCGACCTCGACCGAGGAGGTCGGGGGCAGCACCAGGTCCGCCGTGGATCCCCTGAAGGTGATCAGCCCGACCTTGTCCCGCCGCTGGTAGGCGTCGAGCAGCAGGCTGAGCACGGCCGCCTTGACCTCGCGCATGCGCTGCCGGGCCGCCATGGAACCGCTCGCGTCCACCACGAAGAGCACGAGGTTGCCCTCCTTGCCCTCGCGGACGGCCTCGCGCAGGTCGGTGTCACGTACCAGCAGGCCGGGGCCACTGCGGCCGCGCTCGCGCTGGTACGGCGCGGCGGCGCGGAGCGTCGCCGACAGATGCGGCCGCTGGAGCCTCCCGGTGGGAACCCGCGATCCGGTGGTCCGCCCGTTGGGGGTACGGGCCCGCGACCGCCGTCCCGAGGCACCGTCGCCCAGTCCGGGGACCTGGAAGGGGCGCACCCGGTACGGTTCCGCTGCGGCGATCACCCGCTCCGTGGCAGGGGCGTCCGGTGCTGCGCCGGTCCCGTCGGAGGCACCTGGAGCGTCGGAGGCGCCGGTTCCGGAGCCGTCGGCGTCGCGGTGCGGGCCACTCTCGTGCGCGGAGCTCTCCGCGGAACCGGTCTCCGGAGCGTCCCCGGAGTTCACGGGCCCTTCCGGACCGTCCGAATCACCTGGACCGCCGGAGCCACCCGGCCCCCCGTCCGGGTCGTCCGGCTCGCCCGGCTCGCCCGGCTCGTCGCCACCGTGCTCCGCCAGGAGGTCGTCGAGGCGTGACTCGTCAAGGCCCGGCGCGTCGAAGGGGTCTCGGCGGCGGCGGTGCGGCAGCGAGAGACGGGCCGCCTCACGCACGTCCTCGGCCGTGACCTCGGCGCCGCCGCGCCAGGCCGCGTGCGCGATGGCCGCGTTAGCCGTGACCAGATCGGCCCGGAGCCCGTCCACCTCGAAGGCGGCGCACACCCCCGCGATCTGGCGCAGCCGGGCGTCCGGCAGCACGACCTGCCTGACCCGCTCCCTGGCCTCGGCGATCCGCCGCGCCAGGGCCGCCTCCTGTCCCGCCCACCCGGCGGCGAAGGAGGCGGGATCGGCGTCGAAGGCCAGCCGGCGCCGTACCACCTCGGCCCGCTCGTCCGGATTCCTGGACGCCCGCACCTCGACGGTCAGCCCGAAACGGTCCAGGAGCTGTGGCCGCAGCTCGCCCTCCTCCGGGTTCATCGTGCCGACCAGCAGGAACCGCGCCGCGTGCCGTACCGAGACCGACTCTCGCTCGACGAAGCAGGTGCCGAGCGCGGCGGCGTCGAGCAGCAGGTCCACGAGATGGTCGTGGAGCAGGTTGACCTCGTCGACGTAGAGGACACCTCGATGTGCGGCGGCGAGCAGGCCCGGCTCGAACGCCCTGACCCCCTCGGTGAGCGCGCGCTCGATGTCGAGCGCGCCGACCAGCCGGTCCTCCGACGCGCCGACGGGCAGCTCCACCAGCGCGGCCGGACGCTCCTGCCCGCTCTCGCCCGCGTCGTGCGGGCCGTCGGGGCAGCCCGGATCCGGCTCGGCCGGGTCGCAGGAGAAGCGGCAGGCGGCGATCACCTTGACCGCGGGGAGTTGTGCGGCGAGCGCGCGGACGATCGTGGACTTGGCGGTCCCCTTCTCCCCCCGGACCAGCACACCGCCCACCCGTGGGGAGACCGCGTTGAGTATCAGCGCGAGCTTGAGGTCGTCGAGACCGACGACGGCACTGAACGGATAGGCACCGATCACGAGGTTTCTTTCTGCGAGATCCTGCTGACGTGTCCGACCCGCCGAACGTTCAGTTCGGGGCCGCCGTGAGCGCGTCGCGGCGGACCGCGCGCTGGACGGCGATGCCGTACAGGACACCGATGGCCGACCAGAGCACGAGTTGCGTGCCGAGGGAGGACAGCCGGAAGTCCCACAGCAGCTGGGCGGGGAAGCCGTCGGGCACCTCGTTGACCGCCGGCAGCACGAACAGGGTGACGATGACGGGGACCAGGAAGCCGGCCGCGCCGGCGATCCAGGGCCTGGCCGGCACCTTACGGGCGCAGGCCACTCCCACCGCCACGGACAGCAGGCCAATGGCGACCAGGACCAGGTACAGCGTGGTCCGGCTGCCGATGGTGTCCGGGTCACCGACGGCGGGCGGGTTGGCCGGGTACTTGACGAACGGCACCAGCACGATCGCGACGAACGCCGTGGCGGCCATCGTCGCGGCCAGCACAACGTCGGAGCGGGGACCGATCCGGCCGCGCAGCCCGGCGAAGACGAGGGAGAAGATACCCCCCACGGACATGCCGTACAGGGCCAGGGCGAGGAAGAGCCCGGCCTGCTGGCCGGACCGGCTGACCAGTGCCTCCTCCCCGTGGGAGTGCCCGACCTCGGTCTGGGCGTGGGCGGCGGCCTCTTCGAGCGCGATGGCCTGGTCGATGTTCGGCTCGCCCAGCAGGTAGGCGAACACGGCGGCGATCAGCCCGGCGACCAGCCCGACGAGCAGGCCGCGGAGCAACAGGGTACGGATCACGGCGCGCGGTCTAGTGGCAGGGAACGCCGAGCAGGTGGCGCCCGTCGTGCATGAGTTCGTGCAGATAGTCGCCCGCCTGCGACACCACCCCCTGGTCGAAGGTGACCAGGTAGGCCACCAGCAGGAGCAGCGGAACCGCCACGAGCCAGCGGGCCAGGTGGGAGAGGGGAACGGGCTGAGAAACGGACAGCTCACGCATGAGTAGCCTCCTTGGGGATGACGCGTCCCGACAGATGAGGACGCGGCGGCCAAGTAACCTGGCTCCCGGAACTCACGTTCCGGATACAGTGGCGCGACCGCACCGGCTTCTCACCGGACTTCCCTCGGACCACCGCGAAATCGTCCGCAATGTAACTCTTTTCGTGGCGGACCGTCAACACAAGATGATTCGTCGCGGCGCGGCGGACCCGGTTCCGCCCGTCGATCCGGCCGCCACGGCCCGCTCCCCGGCCCGGGATGGATCGGGCTTTGGAGGTGAGCCTCTGCTGCGCGGGCCATACGGCCATGACGGCGACGAGCGGATACCGACCGGATGCGCGGCGGCCCCCGAAGGCCGCCGCGACAGGTGCTCAGCGAGTCACCCTGCGGAGCAGGTAGGTGTCCATGATCCAGCCCTTGCGCGCCCGTGCCTCGGCGCGCAGCTCGCGGATCCGGTCGGCGACCTCGGACACCGGTCCGGCGACCAGGATCTCGTCGGGGGTGCCGATGTAGGCGCCCCAGTAGATGTCGAAGTCGGCGCCCGGATCGGCGCCCAGATCGGCGAAGGCGCAGTGCGCGTCCAGCATGACGACGACGTCGTCGGCCGAGGGCCCCTCCTCGGCGAGACGCCGGCCGGTGGTGACGTGCACCGGCCGGGCGACCCGGGTCAGGCTGACCCGATGCCGGGCGGTGAGTGCGGACACGCTGCTGACACCGGGAATCACCTCGTGCTCGAACCGGACCGAGCCCCGCTGGTGAATCTCCTCGACGATGGCCAGGGTGCTGTCGTACAGGCCCGGATCGCCCCACACCAGGAAGGCACCCGTCTGCCCCTCGGCGAGCTCGTCACGGATGAACCGCTCGCAGATGTCGGCGCGGCGCGAGCGCCAGTCCTCGACCGCGGGCGCGTAGTCGGGAGTGGTCCGGTCACGTTCGGGATCGCCGGCCTCGACGATCCGGTACGGCGGGCGAGCGTGCGCATCGACGAGGTCGTGCCGCAGCTGGACGAGGTCGTGCTTGACCTCGCCCTTGTCCAGGACGAAGAACACGTCGGTACGGGCGATGGCCTTGACCGCCTGGAGGGTGAGATGGTCGGGATCACCGGCACCGATGCCGATGATGAGGATTCGCTTCACCAGACAGAGTCTGCCCGTACCGTTTCGAGATTCGGCACGGGGGGCCGCCCCGGCGACGCCTGCCGGTCAACCGACGAGCAGCGTACGGGCCAGCCCGATGGCGGCGGCCGCGGCGATGAACCAGGCGGTGTTGAGCCTGGTGCGCCACTGCAGCAGCAGCGCGAGCACGGCCAGTGCCACGGTGAGCGGGTCGACGAACGCGTCACCGGCCAGTTGCAGGGTGACACCGGCCATCAGGGCCAGCGCGGTGGCGTTGACACCGTCCAGGAACGCCGATGACCAGGCCCGGCCGCGGATCCGGTCGACGAGCCGGGTCAGCAGGCCGACCAGCACGAACGACGGGGTGAAGATGGCGACGGTGGCCAGCACCGCCCCCGGCAGGGCGGCGATGACGTAGCCGATGAAGGTGGCGGTGGTGAACACCGGCCCGGGGGTGAGCTGGCCGATGGAGATCGCGTCCAGCAACTGGTCGCGGGTGATCCAGCCGAGCCGCCGTACGAAGTCGCCCTCCAGGAAGGCCAGTAGGACGTAGCCACTGCCGTACAGCACCGAACCGATCTTCAGGAACGTCAGGAACAGCTCGGTGAGCCGGCCGCCGGTGGGGTCGGGAAAGCGCGGCCCGACCAGCAGCGGCACCAGCACCAGGCCTGGAGAACCGCGACTCGGCAGCCAGACGTGCCTGGTGCCGCCCGCCATCACCACCAGCCCGCCGGCGGCCAGCACGAGCAGCTCGTTGACACCGAGCAGGTACAGCGCCAGTGCCACCGTGGCGACGAGCGCGGTCAGCCGGCCCTTGATCGCGGTCCTGAGCAGTCCGGCCAGGGCCCACACCACGATGGCCACCACCACCGGTTTGATCCCGTACAGCAACCCCTCCGCGGCAGGGGTCCGGCCGTAGCGGACATAGGACCAGGCCAGGGCGAGGACGATGGCGAAGGCGGGCAGGATGAAGCACACCCCGGCGGCGATCAGCCCCTTCCAGCGAGCCCGGTCATAGCCCAGGTGGATGGCCAGCTCGGTGGAGTTGGGGCCGGGGATGAGGTTGACAGCGCCTATCAGGTCGACGAAGCGCTCATCGGAGACCCAGCCGCGCCGGCGCACCAGTTCGTCACGCATCATCGCGGTGTGCGCGGCCGGGCCGCCGAATCCGATCACGCCGAGTTTCAGGAAGACCCCGATGACCTCGCCCAGCGCGTGTGCCGGCCGTCCGCCGGATCCGCCGCCGGTGTCATCGTGCGAAGCGTTCATCGTGGCCTTCCAGCTGGGGGTGCACCGAATCGTGCATTGTTCACGACCGCGTTGAACGCCAGGCCGACGGCGGCGAAACACCGGGACCGCGGCCGTGAACGTTTGACGCTCGGCGAACGCTCCCGGTCCTGACCTCGGCGCCGTCCATGGTCCCAGCCCGAGCCGCCCGACCTGCCGATTCCCGGCCCCAAGTGGTGGCGCAGACAACAGCAAGAGCCTGCCAAGTGGTGAAGGTGATCCTTGGAACGTCAACCTCCTCCGACCGACACTCCAGGGAACGTTCCATGCGCAAGGTCTTCCTCGGCTCCGCCGCACTCCTGCTGCTCGCCGTGATCGCCCAGTTCTACCTCTCCACCTTCGGCGCCTTCGAGCGTCCCACCCCGAGCCCGGGTGCCTCCAGCGCCATCACCCCGCACGCGATCAACGGGATCGCGGTGATCCCGGTGCTCTCCCTGGTCACCGCGATCGTCGCCGCGCTGGCCCGCGCGGGCGGCAAGATGATCTGGCTGAGCCTCGTCCCGCTGGCGGTCATGCTGGGCCAGCTCTTCGTGATCTTCCCGTTGGTCGAGCTGTCCGGTGCCACCAAGGAGCAGACCAACACCTTCGCCCACATCGTGTTCGGCTTCCACGCGGTCCTCGGTCTGTTGCTGCTCTGGGCCTCCGTGGTGATCTTCCGCGAGGCGAGGGCCCTGGCCTCGAACGCCACCCACGCCAGGAGACGGGCCCCCCACATGGCCTCCTCCCCGTTCTGATCTCACCCGCGCCCCGGCGTCCCGAGCCGTTCCCTCCTCAGTCGGGCCGCTCCTCTCCGCTCCCTCGCCTCGGCATCCCGTGCCGCCTCTCACAGTTCTCCGACCCTCCCTGAAAGATCATGAACACCGCGCAGCTCCTCGCCCTGGACCACATCGTGCTCGTTCTCGTCGCCGCGCTCTGGCTCGGCGCCGGCGTGAGCACGGTCATGGCCCGCCGCGACCGCCGCACCCGCCTGATCGCCCTCGGCCTGACCCTGGCGGCGCTGGCCGCCACCGGCCTGCGCGTCGGGCTGGCGGTCACGCTGAGCCGTTCGGGGTGGTGGTTCGCCGCCGACAAGCTGATCCTCGCGCTGCCGCTGGTCGGCGTTCCCGCGCTGGTCGCCGCCGTCGCCGCCCTCCCCCGGCTGCTCCGCCCTTCGCCGTCCCCCGCCACCGCCGTGCCCACGCTGACCGCCGGGTACGGCGCCCTGGGCGGTGTCGTCGCGGCACTCACGATCTCCCACCCCGTCCCTCCGGTCCTGGCCGGCGTCCTCATCGCCCTGGTCGCCGTCGGCGCCACCATCACCTGGCATTCGCTCGGCACCGTCTCCCGTACGGGAGGCGTGGAGACCGCGACCGGAACCGTGGCGCGCGGGAGGTGGAGCACCACGGCGGGGATCGCGGTGCTGTGCACGGCCCTGGTCTGGGCGGGCCTGTCGGCATGGTCGAGCCGGATACCCGCGACACTGGACCTCGGCGCGCACCACCGGGGAACCACCGTCCAGGACCCCGCCCAGCCCGCCACCGCGACCAGGGCGGTGACGGACCTGCGCGGTCCGGCCACCGGTGCGAAGGTACGACGCTTCACCCTCACCGCCAAGCCCGCGACCGTGACCCTGGCCTCCGGCCGGCGCGTCGAGGCGTGGACGTTCGACGGCACGGTGCCCGGTCCCACCATCCGCGTCCGCCAGGGGGAACTGGTCGAGGTGCGGCTGCGCAACGCGATGCCCGGCATCGGAGTGACCCTGCACTGGCACGGCTATGACGTCCCGGTGGGCGAGGACGGCGTCGCGGGCGTCACCCAGGACGCGGTGAAGCCGGGAGGCGAGTTCGTCTACCGCTTTCTGGCCGAGGACCCGGGCAGCTACTGGTACCACAGCCACGACCTGTCGGACCCGGCGGTCCGGATGGGCCTGTACGGCATGCTCGTCGTCGACCCGACGGCCACCGGCGGGACGAAGGTGTCGGATCACACCGTCTCCACCCATGTGCTCGGCGGTGTACAGACGGTGGCCGTCGACGACGAAGGCCCGGTGGACGGCCTGGCTCGGCTCGGGGTCATCCCGGGGACGCCGGTCCGGCTCCGTGTCACGGCGACCGACAACGTCCGGCGGACGCTGGGCCTGAGCGGCACGCCGTACCGGATCGCCGCCGTGGACGGGCGGGACCTGTCACGGCCCGGCGAGATCGGGGACCGGCGGGTCCAGTTGGCCGCGGGCGGGCGCTACGACCTGACCTTCACGATGCCCGCCACACCCGTCCTGCTCTCGGTGGACGGCCGCTCCGACCTCGGCCTGCTGCTCACCCCCGGCTCGGGCACCGCCCCGGCACCGGCCGCCGGTCCCCTGCTGGACATCGCGACGTACGACTCGGACGGCCCGGCGAGGCCCGGCGGATCCGGCGGATCCGGCCGGTTCGACCGGTTCGACCGGGAGGTCACCTGGATTCTGGATCGGGGTCTGGCCATGCTGGACGGGATCCCCACCCTGGCCCACACGGTCAACGGCGAGGTCTGGCCGCGCATCACCACCCCCGTGCTGCGCGAGGGCGAGCTGGTGAAGATCACGGTGGCCAACCGGAGCGGGGACGTCCATCCCATCCACCCGCACGGCCACCACGTCCGTGTGCTGTCCCGCAACGGCGTACCCGCCACCGGAGAGCTGTGGATGGACACCTTCGACGTCGGCCCCGGCGAGGTCTGGGAGGTCGCGTTGCGCGCCGACAACCCGGGCATCTGGCTGTCGCACTGCCACGACCTGGGCCACGCGACCCTCGGCATGACCTTCCACTTCGCCTACGAGGGCGTCACCACCCCCTACGACGCCGGTCACGCCTCCGGGAACAACCCGGAATGATCAGCCACCCCCACAGGCCGGACAGAAGGTGACAGCCTAAAGCCAGGGGAACAACCCGGAATGATCAGCCGTCTCCGCCCAGGCCGGGCGAGGGCGTGGCGAGCTGGAACCAGACGCTCGTGCTTCCGGGGGATCGGTGGAAACCCCAGCGGGCCGCCAGGGTGTCGACCAAGGCGAGGCCCCGGCCGCTCTGGGCCTCCTCCTCCGCCTGTCTCGGGTACGGAATCCTGGAAGACCCGCAGTCCCGGACCGCGACCAGCACGCCGCCGGTCACGAACGCCAGCGAGACGAGGAACTCCCGCTGGATCGCGTGCCGGATCACGTTCCCGGCAAGCTCGCTGGTGAGCAGGACGGCGTCGTCCCTGCGCGGATGTTCGTCCCCCAGCAGGTCCGCGACGAAGGTGCGTGCGGGTCTGACCTGCGAGGCCGTGGCCGCGAACCGGCGGGAGAAACTCGGGGAGGCGGACAGCACGTCCAGCGCGAACAGCTGCCAGTCCAGGCCCGAGAACCTCCGATCCGCACCGCCGAGACGTCTGCCCCGGAACAACCCGGAGATCCCTCCGACGATCGACGAACACAGCGTCGAACAGTATCTCCGGGCTTTCGATCACCTCTGTGACCTTGCCCTGAGCCCTGACAGGTCAGACTCCTTTCTCAGGGAGATAGCCGTTACGCTCTAATTAGCGTGATTTATCCAGGAGGACGCTCAACGATGGTTGGCGATCGGCATTCCTGCGGCATCTGGCGTAAAAGCGCCCGTAGTGGTGTTCAGAGCAACTGCGTCGAAGCCCGCTTCGACGGCACCACCATCTGGCTGCACAACTCCAACACCCCCTCCCCCCAAGGCCCCAGCATCGCCATCACTCCGAAGACCTGGCTCACCCTCCTCGACCAGGTCCAAGCAGGCAATCTCACCCCCCGGAAACTGAACTCCCCCACCCTCCTCGCGGACCGCCTGCTCATCGGCTTCGACGGCGAACACATCACCCTGCAGGACAACGACACCCCCGCCGTCCGCTACACCCTCGACGAATGGCACGCCTTCCTCGACGGAGTTAGCCACGACGGCGAGTTCACCCTTTCCTGGCTCCTCGACACCCCGGCCAACGCCTGACCCGCGACCACATGGGGCACCTCAGGCGAGCCGCCACTCCTGGTTCTTCCGCCCCCTGACACACCTCACCTGCTTGACGTTGGCCCCGTCCAGGATCAGACCGTTCTGCACGTCCAGGCACATACCTGTGTGCCGGACCACGACCGCGAAGTAACCGTTGTCCCGCTGGACGAGCTTCCACTCCTGGTTGCGACGTCCGGGGATGCAGGTCCACAACTGGAGGCCGGCATTGTTGTGCATGTCGCCCTGCACCACCTCCATGCACAGGCCGCTGGCCATGTCCCTGAAGTTGTAGTAGCCGTCACCGGTCGCCGTCAGGTTCCACTCCTGGCCCTCATGGTCGGCGCTGCAGGGCCACTGCTGGACATCGGTCCCCAACTTCAGCTCATCACTCAGCGTGAACATGTCCAGGCACTTGTCACTGTGCCGGGTCACCAGGATCGCGGTGAACTTGGCCCGGAGCCCCTCTCGCACACCGGCGGCCCCGTCGGCCGACGCCCGCGCGGCCGACGGGGCCGCGAGCAGGGCTGCCGCCAGGACGAACACCTGGCCGGCGTGAAAAAGTCTCATCGAGCCTCCCCGAGGCACTCCCTAAAGATCAACAAACCCTTGATAACACGAATCACCCAACGTAGCGAACAGCTACACCAAGTAATCAATATCGTGTCGCGCCCCCGAATGACCGACCATCACCACCGGCGGAAACCTCACTCAGGCGAGCCGCCACTCCTGGCTCGCCCGTCCCCTGACACAGGTCCACTGCAGGGCATTGGTCCCATCCCCCGTCCCGCCCCCCTGCATGTCCAGGCACTTGCCACTGTGCCGGGCCACCAGCACGAAGTAACCGTTGTCCCGCTGACTGAGCCCCCACTCCTCGCTGTAGCGCCCGCTCACGCAGGTCCACTGCCGGATGTTGGCCCCGCTGCGCAGGTCACCGTCCATCACATGCAGGCACTTGCCACTGTGCACGGCCTGAATGGTGTAGTAACCACCACTGGTGGTCGTCAGGTTCCACTCCTGATTGGCGCCACCATCGCAGGTCCGCTGCTGGACGTCGGCTCCGTCCTCCATCGCAGAGTGCAGCACATCCAGGCACTTACCACTGTGCCGGGCCACCAGGATCGCGGTGAACTTGGCCCGGAGCCCCTCCCGCGCACCGGCGGTCCCGCCGGCCGACGCCCGCACAGCCGACGGGGCCGCGAGCAGGGCCGCCGCCAGGACAAAAACCTGACCGGCGTGAAAAAGTCTCATCGGGCCTCCCGAGGCACTCCCTAAAGATCAACAAACCCTTGATAACACGAATCACCCAACGTAGCGAATAGCTACACTAAGTGATAGATATCGTGCCGCGCCCCCGGATGACCGGCCATCATCACCGGCGGAAACCCCACTCAGGCAAGCCGCCACTCCTGGTTCTTCCATCCCCTGACACAGGTCCACTGCCGGACGCGGGCACCGTCACGTATGTCACGATCCATCACCTGCAGGCACTTGCCACTGTGCCGGGCCACCAGCACGAAGTAACCGTTGTCCCGCTGACTGAGCCCCCACTCCTGATTGCGGGCCCCGACCAGGCAGGTCCACTGCCGGACGCCGGCCCCGATACTCCTGCTGTCGTCCAGCACGTCCAGGCACTTACCGCTGTGCGCGGCCTTGACGGTGTAGTAGCCACCACCCGTCGCCGTCAGGCTCCATTCCTGACTCGCCTTCCCGTCGCAGCCCCACTGCTGCACATAGGCCCCGTCGTCCATCCCATCGGCCGCCACCTCCAGGCACTTGCCGCTGTGCCGGGCCACCAGGTTGGCCGTGAACCTGCCTCCACCCCGCTCCGCCACACCGGCGGCCACGACATCCGCCTCCGACACGCCGCCGATCGGGACGGCAAGCAGGGTCGCGGCCAGAACCAGGACCTGACCGGCGCCAACGAGTCCCATCGAGCCTCCCGAGATACTCCCTAAAGATCAACAAACCCTTGATAACACGAATCACCCAACGTAGCGACCAACTACGCTGAGCAATCAACTCGTGTCGCCCCCCGGCGGCCTCTCGCCGACGATGGCGGGGCAGGCGTCTCCGGACGACACGCGACGGCCGGCAGAGGGCGTCGGGAGTCTGTCCACGAGCGCGGAACAGCTTCCGGTTCAAGATCAAAAGCAGGGCGGGGGCGAGGCGCGGCGAGTGCCGGACCCCGGCCGCGCACCCGGCGGGACCCGGAAACAACGAACGGCCCGGCGTGAGCCGGGCCGTTCGTGATGGGGTCCCTTACTTCTTCTTCTGCCCCTGCCCCTGCCGCTTCTCGCGGATCTTCATGGTGACCTCGATGGGCGATCCGGCGAAGCCGAACTCCTCGCGGATCCGGCGCTCGATGAAGCGGCGGTAGGTCTCCTCCAGGAAGCCCGAGGTGAACAGCACGAACTTCGGCGGCTCCGTCGACGCCTGGGTGGCGAAGAGGATCTTGGGCTGCTTGCCGCTGCGGACCGGCGGCGGGGTGGCCGCGACCAGGTCGGTCAGGAAGGCGTTGAGGCGGGCGGTGGGCACCCGGGTCGACCAGGAGTCGAGCGCCTTCTCGATCGCCGGGACGAGCCGGTCGACGTGCCAGCCGGTCTTGGCGGAGATGTTGGCCCGCAGCGCCCACGGCACGCGGACGAGCTGGCGGTCGATCTCCTTTTCCAGGTAGTAGCGGCGGTCCTCGTCCAGCAGGTCCCACTTGTTGAACGCCACGACCATGCACCGGCCGGACTCGATCACCAGCGAGATGATCCGCAGGTCCTGCTCGGTCAGCACCTCGCTGGCGTCGATGAGCACCACCGCGATCTCCGAGCGCTCCAGCGCGGCCCTGGTGCGCATGCTCGCGTAGAAGTCGGCGCCCTTGAGCTCGCGGTCACGCCGCCGGATGCCGGCGGTGTCGACGAAGCGCCAGGTCTTGCCGCCAAGCTCGACCAGTTCGTCCACCGGGTCGCGGGTGGTGCCCGCCATCGGGTCGACGAGCACCCGCTCCTGGCCGGCGAGCTGGTTCAGCAGCGAGGACTTGCCCACGTTGGGCTTGCCGACCAGGGCGACCCGGCGCGGCCCGCGCTCGGCGCCGAACCGCTGCTCGGGCGTGTCCGGCAGCTTTTCGAGGATCACGTCCAGCAGGTCACCGCTGGAGCGGCCGTGTAGCGCGGAGACCGGCTGCGGCTCACCCAGGCCGAGAGACCAGAGCCCGGCCGCCTCCAGCTCCATCTGCTGGTTGTCGACCTTGTTGGCGGCGAGGATGACCGGCTTGCCCGACCCGCGCAGCACATGGCCGACGATCTCGTCCGCGTCGGTCACGCCCACCACGGCGTCGACCACGAACAGGATCACATCGGCCAGCTCGGCCGCCACCTGGGCCTGCTCGGCGATCTTCAGCGCCATACCGGTCGCGTCGGGGTCCCACCCGCCGGTGTCGACCACCGTGAACCGGCGCCCGCGCCAGGTGGCGTCGTAGGTGACCCGGTCGCGGGTCACCCCCGGCACGTCCTCCACGACCGCCTCGCGGCGGCCGATGATCCGGTTGACCAGTGTGGACTTGCCCACGTTGGGGCGGCCCACCACGGCCACAACCGGCTGCGGGGCGGTGTCCGGCCCCGCCTCCTGAGAGCTGTAATCGGTCCCTGAATCGGCGAGCTCCGCGTCGATCCAGCCGTTGTCGTCGTCGTATTCCCCGGTCACGCCTTTTCCTTAATCACACGCAGTATTTCGGCGATGACCTCTTCGAGGTTCAGCGCCGTGGTGTCGAGCTCGACGGCGTCGGCCGCCTTCGCCAGCGGGTCTGCCTTCCTGGTCGAGTCCAGGGTGTCCCGGCGGGCCATCGCGGCCCGCTGTGCCTCCACCGTGGTGCCGGTGAGCTCCGCCGTACGACGCAGCGCCCTGGCGTCCGCGCTCGCGGTCAGGTAGATCTTGACCACCGCGTCGGGCGCCACAACCGTGCCGATGTCACGGCCCTCGACGACGATGCCGCCGGAGCCGATGATCTCACGCTGCTCGGCCACCAGGCGGCGCCGTACCTCGGGCACCGCGCTGACCGCCGAGACGGCCGCGGTGACCTCGGCGGTGCGGATCGGCCCGGCGGCGTCGACGCCGTCGACCGCCACCGTGGGGGCGTCGGGGTCGGTGCCCAGGGTGAGGATCGGGTCGATCGCCCCGGCCGCGATCGCCCCGGGGTCGGCGAGGTCGACGCCCCGCTGGAGCATCCACCAGGTGATCGCCCGGTACATCGCCCCGGTATCGAGATAACGCAGCCCCAGCGCCCGCGCCACCCCTCGTGACGCGCTCGACTTGCCCGATCCCGAAGGACCGTCCATGGCGACGACCAGTCCGGTCACGACGCCTTCTCCCTTGCAGCCCGCTTCAGTTGTCCGTACGAGGCTACCGGGAGCCGGGCAGGAACCGCGCATCGAGCGAACGGGCCGCCGCAGGGGGTGGACCCTGCGGCAGACCGTCCCAGACGATCATGACGGTCCGGGCACGGAGTGCGGCAGGCGCCTACGGCAGGTGCCAGCCGTGCGCGCGCAGGGCCTCGGACAGCCTCGGCACCGCCTCCGGCTGCACCGAGAGATCGGCGGCGCCCAGCGGCAGGCCGGGGGCGTGCTCAAGCCGGACGTCCTCGATGTTGACACCCGCCTCCTTGGCCACCTGGAACAGCCGGGCCAGCTCGCCGGGGCGGTCACCGATGATGACCTGGACCGTCGCGTAGGCGCGCGCGGGACCTCCGTGCTTGCCGGGGATCCTGCCGGTGCCCGTGACGCCCCGGTACAGCAGTTCGGTGACGCGGGCCATGGCCTCGGGATCGGCGGCCTCCCTGAGCGCGGCGGCCGCGGCGGCCAGGTCGGCCGCCACCGCCTCCAGCACCTCGGCCACCGGCAGCGCGTTGCCCGACAGGATCCCGGTCCACAGCCTCGGGTCGCCCGCCGCGATGCGGGTGACGTCGCGTACCCCCGGCCCGGCCAGGCCGAGCGCGGTGGCCGGCGCGTCCGCGAGACGGGCGGCCACCGCGGAGGCGGTCACGTGGGGGGCGTGCGAGACGACCGCGACGGCCCTGTCGTGCTCCTCGGCGCCGACCCTGACCGCCTCGCCGCCGCAGAGCTTGACGAGGCCGTACATGGCCTCCACCGCGTCGGGCGAGGTCTCCTCGGTCGGGCAGAGCGCCCACGGGCGCCCGAGGAAGATGTCGGCCCGCGCCGCGGCGGGCCCGGAGCGCTCACGGCCGGCGAGCGGGTGCCCGGCGACGTAGCTCGTCAGGTCGCAGCCGAGGCTCGCGGCCTCCCTGAGCGGAAGGGCCTTGACGCTGGCCACGTCCGTGTAGAAACGGGCCACGCCGGCCTTCTGGAGGACGGCGAGCCGCCCCGCGACCGCATGGGGCGGGACCGCGATGATCGCGACGTCCACCCGCACGCCCTCAGCCCACTCCACTCCGGCGCCCAGCTCGCGTGCCAGCCGCAGGGAGCCCTCGTCCCGGTCGGCCAGGTGAACGGCGACGCCCTGCTCGCGCAGCGCCAGGGCGATCGAGGTGCCGATCAGCCCCGTACCGACGACCAGGACGCTCTCCAGACCGCTCACACCCACTCCCCCGAGATCATGATGCCTAAAGGACTCATTGCGCGATGTCCACCCGAAGTGCGACCGCGCCGCGCAGGTAGACGTGCTGGACCTCCTGGCGGGACCGGTCGACCTCGACATGGGCCATCAGCCGCACCACGCGGGGCAGGGCGCCCGGCACGTCGATCTCGGAGGCGCAGATCAACGGGACGTCGTGGAAACCGAGCTTGCGGGCGGCCAAGGCGGGAAACTCGGCGGTGAGATCAGGCGTGGCCGTGAAGATCACACTGATCACGTCCTCGGTGGTGAGCCGGTTGCGTCCCATCACCTCCGTGACCAGTTCGGTGACTCCGGACAGGATCGCGTCCCGGTCGTTCGCCTCGACCTGAATCGCACCGCGGATCGCCCGCACCATCGTCGTTCCTCCATATCCACCCACGCCGGACCACCCCCGAGGGGGGTGATCCGGCGCGTCCTGAACGTGCGTGTCAGGGAAGGCTACAACCCGACCGCGGCGTAGAGCTCCCCGACCTCCGCGAGGGTCAGCGCGCGGAGGGTGCCCGGCTTGAGGCGGCCGAGCTTGACCGGGCCGAACTCGATACGGGCCAGGTCGATGACCGGGTGCCCGACCTCCTCCAGCATGCGGCGGACGATGTGCTTGCGGCCCTCGTGCAGGACGATCTCGACCAGGGCCTGCTGGCCGTGCTCCTGGACCAGGGTGAAGGAGTCGGCCTTGGCCAGGCCGTCCTCCAGCTCGATGCCCTTCTTCAGCCGGCGGCCGAGATCGCGCTCGATCCGGCCGGGGACCTTGGCCCAGTACTTCTTCTGCACGCCGTAGCTCGGGTGGGTGAGCCTGTTGGCCAGCTCGCCGTCGTTGGTGAGCAGGATCAGGCCCTCGGTCTCGGTGTCGAGACGGCCCACGTGGAACAGGCGCTCGGTGCGGTCGGCCACGAAGTCGGCCAGCGAGGGGCGGCCGTCCGGGTCGGACATGGTGCTGACGACGCCGATCGGCTTGTTGATCGCGAAGTAGACCAGGTCGGGCATCGTCGGCAGGCGCTTGCCGTCGACGTGGATGACCTGCTTGGCGGGGTCGACCCGGGCGCCGAAGCGGCGGACCACCTGGCCGTCGACGGTCACCCTGCCGTCGCCGATCATGTCCTCGCAGGCCCGGCGGCTGGCGACGCCCGCCTGGGCGAGGACCTTCTGCAGCCGGACGCCGTCAGGGACCTCGGTGGTGTCGCGCTCGTCGACGTAGTCACGGTCGTAGAAGTCGGAGTCACGCTTGGGCTGGCGAGCGGTCTTGAACCGGTCGTTCGCGATCGTGCCGGGCCGCAGCGGGGCCTTCGCCTCCGGAGCGCGGCCGGCGGGGGCACGACGCTCGCCGTACGCCCCGGCGCGGTCGCCGCCGATCGTCTGGACGTCGTCCCGGCGGCCGGTCCTGCCGAAGCGGGCACGGGAACCACCGGCGGGCGCGCCGCCGCGCCCTCGGTCGGCGCCGGGCCTGCCACGCGAGCCGTCCCGGTCCGCGCGGAAACCACCCTGCGAACCACCACGGTCGTCACGGCGCGGGGCATCGGACCGGAAATCACTCCTCGAACCGTCGCGGGACCCGCCGAACGACGGACCGCCACGGTCCTCACGGCGCGGAGCGTCGGAGCGGTAGCCGCCCTGGGAGCCCTCGGAGGACCTGCCGTACCGGCTCCGCGAGCCGTCGCGGGACCCGCCGAACGACGAACCGCCGCGATCATCCCGACGCGGACCATCGGCGCGGAAACCACCACGGTCATCGCGGCGCGGACCGTCCGCACGGTAACCGCCCTGCGAACCCCCCGAGGGCCTGCTCCCGTACGAACCGCGCGAGCCGTCACGCTCGGCACGGAAACCACCACGATCATCGCGACGCGGACCGTCCGCACGGTAACCGCCCTGCGAACCCCCCGAAGGCCTGCTCCCGTACGAACCGCGCGAGCCGTCACGCTCGGCACGGAAACCACCACGATCATCGCGACGCGGACCATCGGCGCGGAAACCGCCCTGCGAACCCCCCGAAGGCCTGCTCCCGTACGAACCGCGCGAGCCGTCACGCTCGGCACGGAAACCACCACGATCATCGCGACGCGGACCATCGGCGCGGAAACCGCCACGGTCGTCACGGCGCGGGCCATCGGCGCGGTAACCGCCCTGCGAACCACCGCGATCATCCCGACGCGGGCCGTCCGCACGGAAACCACCCTGCGAACCACCACGATCGTCACGACGCGGGCCGTCGGACCGGAAACCACCCGAGGACCTGCCGGACGAGCTGCGCGAACCATCACGCTCGGCGCGGAAACCACCGCGGTCATCCCGACGCGGACCGTCCGCACGGAAACCGCCCTGCGAACCACCACGGGAGCCGCCTGACGAGGATCCGCCCCGGGAGGAACCGCCCCGGAATCCACCGGACTGCGAGCCCCCACGGGGATTGCCACCGCGCGGGGCTCCGCCACGGCCTTGACCGCGTCCATCACCGGACGGGGTACTACGGCTGTTGTTCACTGCTTCTGCTCCTCTAGGGATTCCATGTCGTCGGGCAGGAAAGGCGCCAGTTCTGGAAGCTCGTCGAGCCCCCGCAGGCCTATCCTCTCGAGAAAATACGAACTTGTCCGGTAGAGCACGGCTTGGCTCTCCGGTTCGGTGCCGGCCTCCTCGACCAGCCCCCTCGTCACCAGCGTGCGCATGACGCCGTCGCTGTTGACACCGCGGATGGCCGCCACCCGGGCCCGGCTCACCGGCTGCCGGTAGGCGACCACGGCCAGGGTCTCCAGCGCGGCCTGGGTCAGACGCGTCTGCTGGCCGTCGCGGACGAACCGCTCCACGAGTGAGGCGCACTCGGCCCGCGTGTAGAAACGCCAGCCGCCCGCGACCTCTCTCAGGTCGAAACCCCGCCCGGCTTCGGTGTATTCCGCCGAGAGTTCCCGGAGCACCCTGCCGACCTCGTGGACGGGCCGCTCCAGCACCTGGGCGAGGGTCACCTCGGCGACGGGCTCGTCGACCACCAGCAGGATGGCCTCCAGCCCGGCGCGCAGGTCAGGACCGGCGCTCAGATCAGGCTCGGATGCCACGTCAGTCATCGGCGGGTTCTCTCTTCGGGGTCTCGTCGTAGTCGTCGGCCACGGCGACGTCACCGTCGTCACTGCCGGTCCAGGTCACGTGCAACTCCCCGAGAGGCTCGATCTGCTCGAAGGAGACGGCCGCCTCCCGGTAGAGCTCCAGGACCGCCAGGAAACGGGCGACGATCTCGAAGGTGCCGGCGCAGTCGGAGGTGAGTGCCCGGAAGGTCGCCCGGCGTAACCGCCGCAGCCGCTCGACAAGGATAACCGCCTGATCGCGGACATTGGCGAGTGGTTGGTAGATGTGGGCCACGGAAACCGACGGCGGCACCTTGGGGGCGAAGGCCCGCCGGGCGATCTCAGCGAGGCGGTCGGGGCCGATGCCGAGGATCAGCTCGGGCAGCAGGCCCGCGAACTCGGCCTCCATCGGCACGGTACGCGGGAAGCGCAATGCCTCCTCGGCCATCCTGGCGGAGAAGACCTTGACGACCTCCTTGTAGGCCCGGTACTGCAGGAGGCGGGCGAAGAGCAGGTCGCGGGCCTCCAGAAGGGCCAGGTCCTCCTCGTCGTCCACCTCGCCGGCGGGCAACAGCCTGGCCGCCTTGAGGTCGAGCAGGGTCGCCGCGACGAGCAGGAAATGGCTCGTCTGGTCCAGGTCCCACTCCGGGCCCCTGGCCCGGATATAGGAGATGAACTCGTCGGTGACCTGGCTGAGCGAGACCTCGGTGATGTCCAGCTTGTGCTTGGAGATCAGACCGAGCAGGAGGTCGAAAGGGCCTTCGAAGACCTCCAGATGCACCTTGAAGGTGTCATCGGCGGTCTTCGGCTGCTCGGTCATCCCTCCATTGTCCCGTACCGGCAGGTGGGATCATCGCTCCAGCGCGGCCCACCTGGCAAGAACTTCCCTGGCGAGCTCGCGGTACGCGCTGGCGCCGAGCGAGGAGGAGTCGAAGCTGGTGATGGGCTCACCGGCCACGGTCGCGTCGGGGAAGCGAACCGTCCGGTTGATCACTGTGTGGTAGACCTTGTCGTCGAACGCCTCGACGACCCGGGCCAGCACCTCGCGGCCGTGCAGGGTGCGCGCGTCGTACATGGTGGCGAGCAGGCCCTCGATGACCAGCTCGTCGTTGATGCGCTCCTGGACCTTGATGATGGTGTCCATGAGCAGCGCGACACCGCGCAGCGCGAAGAACTCGCACTCCAGCGGCACCATGACGCCGTGCGCGCAGGCCAGCGCGTTGATCGTGAGCAGTCCCAGGGAGGGCTGGCAGTCGATCAGGCAGACGTCGTACTCGGGCAGGAGGGGCTTGATGACCCGGCCGAGCACCTGCTCGCGGGCGACCTCCGTGACGAGCTGGACCTCGGCGGCCGACAGGTCGATGTTGCTGGGCAGCAGGTCCATGCCCTCGACGCCGGTCTCCAGCAGCACGTCCCTGGCCGTGATCTGCCGCTCCATGAGGAGGTTGTAGACCGTCAGGTCGAGCTGGAGGGGGTTGATCCCGAGACCGACCGAGAGGGCGCCCTGCGGGTCGAAGTCGACCAGCAGAACCTTGAGCCCGGCCTCCGCCAGCGCGGCGCCCAGGTTGATCGTGGTGGTCGTCTTGCCGACGCCGCCCTTCTGGTTGACCATGGCGACGACCCTCGCCGGTCCGTGCACGGTGCGAGGGGGCGGGTCGGGGAAAACAGGGCGGGGACGCCCGGTCGGGCCGAGGACTCCCCCACTGCGAGGGGTCCCGGCGGTCTTGGTGTCGCCCCAGGGATTCTCGGGGTTTGCCGGGGCCGCTCCCCGGATAGAACCGTCGGTGGTCACAGTCACCAGTCGAACCTCCCTGACGGCCTCTAACCGGACCGTCCGGACGGACACTATGGCGTCAACACGTATGCGGCAAGGCGGCACGCCCGGACATAAGGAAGGTCAATCCCGCGTGCGCGGATGCGCCACGGCATAGACCTCCCGGAGCCTGTCGACCGTGACCTGCGTGTACACCTGGGTGGTGGTCACCGAGGCGTGGCCGAGTAGTTCCTGAACCACCCTAACGTCCACACCGCCGTCAAGGAGGTGGGTTGCGAACGAATGTCGCAACATATGTGGCGACACTCCTTCGAGCCCGCCGCGCTCGGCGGCGCCCTGGAGGACCTCCCAGGCCCCCTGCCGGGTGAGCCGGCCGCCCCTGGCGTTGAGAAAGAGCCCCGAGGTGCCGCGGCCGTGGGAGGCGATGCGGGGGCGGGCACGGGTGAGGTAGGCGCCCAGCGCCTCCCCCGCGAAGTCGCCCAGGGGCACCAGCCGGGTGCGCCCGCCCTTACCCCGCAGCCGCACCCGTTGGGCCTCCGCCCCCAACTCGACGTCGTCGACGGTGAGCCCGACGGCCTCGGAGATACGCGCGCCGGTGCCGTACAGCAGTTCGAGCAGTGCCCGGTTGCGCAGGGTGAGAGGGGCGCCGTCGGGCCCGGAGGCGGCGATCAGTCGCTCCACGTCGCGGACGCTGATCGCCCTGGGTAGCCGCCTGAGCTGGCGCGGCGGGCGCACCTCGCGGGCGGGGTCATGGCGGCAGAGGCCCTGGCTCAGCGCGAAGCGGTGCAGCCCGCGCACCGCGGAGACGGCCCGCGCCGCCGAGGCGGCGACGAGGGCCTGGTGCTCCCCGTCGCCCTCCCTGAGTGCCGCCACGAAGGCGGCGACGTCGCCCTCGGCGACCTCGGCGAAAGTGACGCGGCCGCGGTGCTTGAGGTGCTCCACGTATCGCAGGAGGTCACGGCGGTAGGAGGCCAGTGTGTTGGCTGCCAGGCCCCGCTCCCCCGCCAGGTGGGCGAGGTAGCGCAAGAGGACGGCCTCCGTCTCGCTCAGGGTGTCCTCCTGTCATGCCTCCGGTGCGTCGGCGGGCCGCAGCGAGGCGAATCCATCCGCCGAAGCGGCGTATGCGGCGAGAATACCGGCCACGGCTTGGGAATTGTGGATCATTCCCGCCATGGCACGCCGAACCGCGTCGGACAGGGGAATCCAGACCACCGGCATGTCGGCCTCCTCGTGCCGGTGGACGAAGTCCAGCTCCCCCTCGGGAATGGGAGCGACGTCCCTGGCGAGGAAGATCCGGGTGCGCTCATCGGTCATTCCCGGCGAGATGAAGGCGTCGACGAGGGTGTGCCAGGTGCCCGCCCGGTAGCCCGCCTCCTCGGCGAGCTCGCGGGCCGCCCCCGCCTGCAGGGACTCTCCGTGGACGTCGCGCAGCCCCGCGGGCAGCTCCCACAGCAGCCGCCTGACGGGGTGGCGGTACTGGCGGATCATCAGGACCCGCTCCCGGTCGTCGAGGGCGACGACGGCCACGGAGCCGGGGTGGACCACGTAGTCACGGTTGACGACATCGCCCTCCGGCATGACCACCGCGTCGGTGACGGCGGTGATGACCCGGGCGCGGAAGTGCTCGGTGGAGGAGGTGACCTTCCACTCCTCGGGAACGTCCAGGACCTCCAGGACGTCCTCGCTCCGCCCTCCTCGCGTGTCGCTCACTTGCCCCGCCCGGCCTTGGCGACGGTGCCACGGGTTTCCGCGTACGTCAGGGCGGCGCCGATCAGGCCCTTGAACAGTGGATGCGCGCGGGTCGGCCGGGAGCGGAACTCCGGGTGCGCCTGGGTGCCGATGAAGAAGGGGTGGAGATCGGTGGGCAGCTCGGCGTACTCCACCAGGCGGCCGTCCGGTGAGAGACCCGAGAAGACCATGCCGACCTTCTCCAGCTGCTCGCGGTAGGAGTTGTTGACCTCGTAGCGGTGGCGGTGGCGCTCGTCGACCTTCGCCATGCCGTACAGCTGGCGGGCGAGGGTGCCCTCACCGAGCCTGGCCGGGTAGAGGCCCAGCCGCATGGTGCCGCCCATGTCGCGCTCGCCGGAGACGACGTCCTGCTGGTCGGCCATGGTGGAGATGACCGGGTGGGTGGTCTCCGCGTCGAACTCGGTGCTGCCGGCGTCCTCGATGTCCGCGAGGTTGCGGGCCGCCTCGATGACCATGCACTGCATGCCCAGGCAGATGCCGAGCAGCGGGATCTTGTTCCCCCTGACGTGCCGGATCGCGCCGACCTTGCCCTCGATGCCGCGCACCCCGAAGCCGCCCGGGACCAGGACGCCGTCGACGCCGTCGAGCTCGCGGGCCGCCCCCTCGGGGGTCTCGCAGTCGTCGCTCTTCACCCAGCGGATGTTGACCCGGGCGTCGTTGGCGAAACCGCCCGCGCGCAGCGCCTCGGTGACCGACAGGTAGGCGTCGGGCAGGTCGATGTACTTGCCGACGAGCGCGATCGTGACCTCGTTGGCCGGGCGGTGCACCCGGCGCAGGAGCTGCTCCCACTCCTTCCAGTCGACGTCCCTGAAGGGCAGGCCGAGGCGGCGCACCACGTAGGCGTCCAGGCCTTCCGCGTGCAGCACCTTGGGGATGTCGTAGATGCTGGCGGCGTCGATGGCGGAGACGACCGCGTCCTCGTCGACGTCGCACATGAGACTGATCTTGCGCTTGATCGCGTTCGTGACCGGGCGGTCGGAGCGCAGGACGATCGCGTCGGGCTGGATGCCGATGCTGCGCAGCGCGGCGACCGAGTGCTGGGTCGGCTTGGTCTTCAGCTCTCCGCTCGGCCCGATGTACGGCAGCAGCGAGACGTGCAGGAAGAACACGTTGTCGCGGCCGACCTCGTGGCGGACCTGGCGGACGGCCTCCAGGAAGGGCAGCGACTCGATGTCGCCCACGGTGCCGCCGACCTCGGTGATGACCACGTCCACGTCGGGGCCGGCCATCGACCGGATACGGTCCTTGATCTCGTTGGTGATGTGCGGGATGACCTGCACGGTGTCACCGAGGTACTCGCCGCGTCGCTCCTTGGCGATGACGTTGGAGTAGACCTGGCCGGTGGTCACGTTGGCCGAGCCGTGCAGTTCGGTGTCGAGGAACCGCTCGTAGTGGCCGACGTCGAGGTCGGTCTCGGCGCCGTCGTCTGTGACGAAGACCTCACCGTGCTGGAACGGATTCATGGTGCCGGGGTCGACATTGAGATAGGGGTCGAGCTTCTGCATGGTGACCCGCAGGCCGCGCAGTTTGAGAAGACGCCCGAGGCTTGACGCCGTCAGTCCCTTACCCAGACTGGAGGCGACGCCGCCTGTGACGAACAGATGCTTGGTGTGTGCGGCGCTGCGCAAGAAGGCTCCCGTGGTCGTTGAAGATCAGTCGGCACACCCTTGTGAATGGCCTACAGGTCCACGGGCTCTCAGAATATCAAACGGCACCGGCGAAGTGCCCGAACAACCCCCACCCGCATTCCTACCAAACCTAACCAAGCAGTAACTTGATCCGTTATGTCACTTCGTGGGGTGGTACGGCGTGCTGTGGGCAGCCTGATCCACCGACTCTGGGCGGCGGTCCGCGCGGCCGGCGCCGTCAGCCCCGCCAGCCCTGCCGGATACCGGTTCCGGCGCCTCGGCGAGGGCGCCTGCCTGTCGTTCCCGGTCGGGGCCATCTTCGGCGAGGCCTGGATCGAGATCGGCGACCACGCCCTGATCGGCGAGCGGGTCTCCATCTCCGCGGGCATGGGCCCCGGGGTGGACCTGGGCCCGAACTCGATCGTACGGATCGGCGGAAGCTGCTCCATCGGCCGGGGCAGCCACATCGTGGGCCACCAGTCGATAGACATCGGCGACCACGTCTTCACCGGCCCGTACGTCTACATCACCGACCAGAACCACGTCTACGACGACCCCGAGATGCCGATCGGCCGTCAGTGGCCGCGCAACAACCCCGTCTCCATCGGGTCGGGATCGTGGCTGGGCACCGGCGCGATCATCCTGCCGGGCACCCGGATCGGCAGGCAGTGCGTGGTGGCGGGCGGGGCCGTGGTGCGCGGGGAGTTCCCCGACCACAGCGTGATCGCGGGCATCCCCGCCAAGGTGGTACGCCACTACGTCCCCGGCGAAGGCTGGCTGCCACCTCACCTCGGCGGCGCGGAGGCCTCCGGCCCGGAGACCTCCGGCGGCCCGGGGGGCGAGACCGCAAAGCCGCCCGGCGCCCTGGCCGGACCGGCCGTGCCGCCTCCCCCCGCCGACCCCGTCCACACCGCCTGACGCTCCCCTCCGCCACGGGGATCGCGACCACCCGGTTCCACGCTCGGTCACGACACTGGACCGAACAAGGTTCTGCGACTTACGGTCACATCATGCGGACCGCGATCTGTGAGAGATTCGGCGTCGAGTTCCCGCTCTTCGCCTTCAGCCACTGCCGCGACGTGGTCGCCGCGGTGACCAACGCGGGCGGGTTCGGCGTGCTCGGCGCCGTCGCCTACTCCCCCGAGCAACTCGACACCGAGCTGGGCTGGATCGACGAGCGTGTCGGCGGCCGCCCGTACGGGGTGGACGTGCTCGTGCCCGGCAGGATCGACGCCTCGGCCGGCGACCGGAGCACCCGCCTCACCGACCACATCCCCCAGCGGCACCGAGACTTCGTGGCACACCTGCTCGGCAAGTACGGGGTGAGCGGGGCGGAGACGCTCAGCGGCGCGATGGCCGGCCGCGCCGACGAGATGGGGCGCCGGGTGACCAGTGAGGGCGCCACCGGGCTGATCGACGTGGCGCTCAAGCACCCGATCGGCCTCATCGCCAGCGCGCTCGGCCCGCCCCCGCCGGAGATGACGGCCAAGGCCAGGCAGGCCGGGGTGCCGGTCGCGGCGCTGGTCGGTACCGTCGAGCACGCCCGCCGCCAGGTCGCCGCCGGAGCCGACGTGATCGTGGCCCAGGGCTCCGAGGCGGGCGGCCACACCGGCGAGATCTCCACGATGGTGCTCGTCCCCCAGGTCGTGGACGCGGTGGACGTCCCGGTGCTGGCGGCCGGCGGCATCGCGGGAGGCCGCCAGATGGCCGCCGCGCTCGCGCTGGGCGCCGAGGGGGTGTGGTGCGGTTCGGTCTGGCTGACCACCGAGGAGGCCGAGACCCTGCCCCTGGTCAAGCAGAAGATGCTGGCCGCCACCTCCTCCGACACCGTGCGGTCCCGGTCGCGGACCGGCAAGCCCGCCCGGCAGCTGAGATCCGCCTGGACCGACGAGTGGGACGGGGCCCCGGAGAGTCCGGGCGCGCTGCCGATGCCGCTGCAGATGCTCCTCGCCGAGGGCGCGATGGCCAGGATCGGCAGGGCCGCCGAGAGCGGCTCCCCCGGCGCCGCGGAGCTCGCCACCTACTTCGTCGGGCAGGTCGTCGGGCAGATGAACCAGATCAGACCGGCCCGCCGGGTGGTCCACGACATGATCGAGGAGTTCGCCGCCGCCGTCGAGCGCCTCGACCGCCTCACCGGCACCTGACCGGCTCCCCCAGCCTCCCCTGCTCTCCCCTTCCTCGGCCCCTCCGCTCTCCCCTGCTCTCCCTCTTCTCGGGCTCCTCTGTTTCAGCTGTTTCAGCGCGTCCCGGTTTCGGTGGATTCCTCGGCCTCGGTGACGCCCGATGGACCCTTTCGGTATCCTCTCCCCGGCTCACCGGAGCGGCCACCGAGACCGGAGCGATACCGGGAGAGGGAACCGAGCGGGATCGATCAGCCACCGTGAAACGTTGGAGGAAGCAGAGAGGACAACGGAGGTGCGATGCTCGCGGCACTGACGGGCCTTGGGCTCTCCACCGCGGCCGGGCTCAACGCCTACATCCCGCTGCTGGTGGTCGGCCTGCTCGCCAACTTCACAGACCAGATACGGCTGCCGCAGGAGTTCGCCTGGCTCTCCAACGGCTGGGTGCTCGGGATCATCGGCGTGCTGCTCCTGGCGGAGTTCGTGTTCGACAAGGTCCCGGTGGTCGACAGCGTCAACGACATGATCCAGACCGTCGTCCGCCCGGCCTCCGGCGGCGTCGTCTTCAGTGCCACCGAGGCCGCGGCCCGGCTGGACGGCTCGACCTGGATGAGCCACAACCCCTGGCTCAGCTGGGTGCTGGGCATCGGGATCGCGCTGGCCGTGCACATCATGAAGACGACCGCCAGGCCCGTGGTGAACGCCACCACGGCCGGGGTGGGCGCGCCCGTGGTCAGCACCGTCGAGGACGCCGGGGCACTGGGCATCAGCCTGGTGGCGATCTTCCTGCCCGTCCTGGTCATTCTGGTGGTGGCGGGGCTGGCACTGCTCGCCTGGTGGGCGACCCGCAGAATACGGCGACGGAGGCGGAGCCGGGTGGCCGACCCGAGCCTGCAATGAGGCCGCGCTCGCGGACTATGCTCTAAACATCTCGTACAACCCCCGTGGGGAGGTGGTTCCGATCGGCGAATTCCTCATGATCCTGCTGGTGATCCTGCTGTTCTTCCTTCTCCTGGGAGCAGTCGGGATCTATCTGCTGGTCAAGGTCGGCAAGAAGGCCACGAAGAAGGCCAAGAGCGTCTCTACCCGGGTCGCCTCCCACATGGCCGCGATGGGCACCGGTGACGCCGCGGAGACCGAGCGGATGCGTCTTGACCTGCGGCGCGAGATCTCCCTGACCCGTCAGGCGGTGGACCACGCGCTGCGCGACGGCTGGGGACTGGGCGATCTGCCTCAGCTGGTGGGAGAGATAGCGGCGCACGCCGAGCAGCTCGACGCCCAGCTCGCCCACTACGCCCAGGAGCGACGGGTCTCGCCCTACATCGATCACACGGCGCTGGGCCGCCTGCGCGAGCACCACGCCAAGCTGACCACGTCCTGCGCCCGGATCAGGGCCGACCTGCGCAACGACCAGATGGCGCACTCGGCCGGGGGCATCGACCAGATCCAGGACCGCACCGACCTGGAGATCGAGGCCCGCCGCCGGGCCCCCGACCCGCTGGACCAGATCGACGAGCTCTACAAACGCACCACGATCAACCGCTCCCTCCCCGAAGACCTCCGCTGACCGACTGCTCACAGCCAGTCGGCGGCTCCGGACGACCTGCGGGTCGGACACGTAAAGTGCCAGGATGACTCCGTCAGGTAATGTTTCGGGGTGTCGCCGAAGGAGGTTCTCTGATGACAGCCGCTTTCCCCGAGTGGTTCTACCCTGGGCCCGCCGGTGGATGGACCGCCGATATGCTCGATCGTCTCCCTCCCGACGCGCCCCGGCATGTCGAACTGATCGACGGGTCGCTCATCATGATGTCTCCGCAGACCGCCTTCCACATGCTCATGCTCAGGCTTTTCGAGAGAGAGCTGACACCCCCTGACGATCTTGCTGTCGTTCGGGAGATGACCGTGACCCTGGGACTCCGGCAGCGGCCGGAACCCGACATCATGCTGGTGGCGAGTTCGGCGTTGACGAGTCTGAGAACCACCTCGTTCAAGCCGGAGGACGTGCACCTGGTGGTCGAGGTGGTATCCCCCGAATCGCTGGAACGAGACCGCACCACCAAGCCGATCAAATACTCCGATGCCGGGATCAGGTATCTCTGGCGCGTGGAGCAGGAGGACGACAGGCCCGTCGTCTACACCTTCGAACTGGAACCCTCCGTCAAGGCGTACGTCCCAACGGGCATCCACCGGAGGCGGTTGAAGACGGACATCGGCTTCGAGGTCGACATCGACCTCGACCTTGGCAAGTTCACCGGTCCGTGAGGACGTCGTAGATCCCGAGCCGCGCCCCTCGGAGGCTTCGCTCCCCGCATGCCCCTTTTCCATCGTCCTCGATGCTGGTCGTCCCAGGCCGTCCCCGCGGCGAACCACACGAGGGACGGCCGGGGACCGGTTCAGGAGACGCCGGCCTCGCGCATGTCGCGGACCTCCCGCTTGAGCTCCTTGATCTCGTCGCGGAGCCGGGCGGCGACCTCGAACTGCAGGTCGGCGGCGGCCTGGTGCATCTGCTCGGTGAGCGACTCCATCAGCGCCTCCAGCTGGGCCCTGGGCATCTCTCCGGCGATCGCCCTGGCATGCTGGCCCGCCTGCTTGACCGCGAAACCGGGGACGGGTGCCTTGCCGCGCGACTGCTGGCGACCGCTGCCGCCGAGGAGCTGGGCGGTGTCGGCGTCCTCCCGGTTGAGCGAGTCGAGGATGTCGGCGATCTTCTTGCGGAGCGGCTGCGGGTCGATGCCGTTGGCCTCGTTGTAGGCGGTCTGCTTGGCCCGGCGGCGGTTGGTCTCGTCGATCGCCCGCTCCATGGAGGGGGTGATCCGGTCGGCGTACATGTGCACCTGGCCGGAGACGTTTCTGGCCGCGCGGCCGATGGTCTGGATCAGGGAGGTCTCCGAACGGAGGAAGCCCTCCTTGTCGGCGTCGAGGATGGCCACCAGCGACACCTCGGGCAGGTCGAGGCCCTCACGGAGCAGGTTGATGCCGACCAGCACGTCGAACTCCCCCATCCGCAGCTCGCGCAGGAGCTCGATGCGGCGCAGGGTGTCGACCTCGCTGTGCAGGTAGCGGACCCGGATGCCGAGCTCCAGCAGGTAGTCGGTGAGGTCCTCGGACATCTTCTTGGTCAGCGTGGTGACCAGGACCCGCTCGTCCTTCTCGGTGCGGGTGCGGATCTCGTGGATCAGGTCGTCGATCTGCGACTTGGTCGGCTTGACGATCACCTCGGGGTCGATCAGGCCGGTCGGCCGGATGACCTGCTCGACCACGTCGCCCTTGGAGCGGCCCAGCTCATAGGGGCCCGGGGTGGCCGACAGGTAGACCGTCTGGCCGATCCGCTCCAGGAACTCCTCCCACCTCAGCGGGCGGTTGTCCATCGCGGACGGCAGGCGGAAGCCGTGGTCGACGAGCGTGCGCTTGCGGGAGGCGTCCCCCTCGTACATCGCGCCGATCTGCGGGACGGTCTGGTGGGACTCGTCCAGGACCAGCAGGAAGTCCTCGGGGAAGTAGTCGAGCAGGGTGTTGGGCGCGCTGCCCGGCTCGCGGCCGTCCATGTGGCGCGAGTAGTTCTCGATGCCGGAGCAGGTGCCGATCTGGCGCATCATCTCCAGGTCGTAGGTGGTGCGCATGCGCAGCCGCTGGGCCTCAAGGAGCTTGCCCTGGCGCTCCATGGTCTCCAGCGTCCCGGCCAGCTCGGCCTCGATGCCCCGGACGGCGCTCTCCATCCGCTCGGCGCCCGCGACGTAGTGGGAGGCCGGGAAGATGTAGAGCTCGGTGTCCTCGGTGATCACCTCGCCGGTCAGCGGATGCATGGTCGAGAGCTTCTCGATCTCGTCACCGAACATCTCGATGCGGACGGCGAGCTCCTCGTACTTGGGAATGATCTCGACGGTGTCGCCGCGCACCCGGAAGGTGCCCCGGGTGAAGGCCATGTCGTTGCGGGTGTACTGCATGTCGACGAGGCGGCGGAGCAGGCTGTCGCGCTCGATCTCCTGGCCGACCTTGAGCCTGACCATGCGGTCGACGTACTCCTGCGGGGTGCCCAGGCCGTAGATGCACGAGACCGAGGCGACCACGATCGTGTCGCGGCGGGTCAGCAGCGAGTTGGTCGCCGAGTGGCGCAGCCGCTCGACCTCCTCGTTGATCGAGGAGTCCTTCTCGATGTAGGTGTCGCTCTGCGGGACGTATGCCTCGGGCTGGTAGTAGTCGTAGTAGGAGACGAAGTACTCGACCGCGTTGTTGGGCATCATCTCGCGCAGCTCGTTGGCGAACTGCGCGGCGAGCGTCTTGTTGGGCTGGATGACCAGGGTGGGCCGCTGGAGGCGCTCGATCAGCCAGGCGACCGTGGCGGTCTTCCCCGTACCCGTGGCGCCCAGCAGGACGTTGTCCTTGTCACCCGCCTTGACGCGCCGTTCGAGCTCGGCGATCGCGGTGGGCTGGTCGCCCGAAGGGGTCATGTCGGTGACGACCTCGAAGGGGGCCACCTTGCGCTGCAAATCTGTTACCGGCCTCACCTGTTCCACTGTAGGCGGCGTGACCGACAATCCTTCTCCGTACGGTCTCCCGCCGGGGCGACCGGCTTAACCGCAAAGCAAGTGAACCGCAAGCGGGGTCCTCTTTACTGGCCGGCGTGCCTGCGCTTACAAAGCGTGATATATCGAGCTTTCGACATATGACTACCTCGGAGGTGTGATGTCCCGGCCAAGAGAAGCCATGCAGTACGCGAGGGCCGCGGCCCAGACGATAGGGCAGGGCGGCGACATGCGCCAGGTGGTCGGGCAGGCCGTCGGACAGTTCGCCGGGCAGGTGACCGGGCAGGCCGCCGGGGCCACCGGGAGTCCCGGGGGCTCCGGGAGCGAGGGCTTCGCGCTCAACCCCTCCGACTTCGCCGCCGCCCGTGACCAGGGCGCCTCCCTGGGCACGGTCATCGAGGCCCGCAGCGCGCCGCTCAACGAGGCCGGCGAGATCGTCAACCGGAGCTTCAGCGGCAACGGCCAGCACGGCGAGCCCGTCCACGTCATCTCCCCCGTGGTCATCCCCAAGAGCGGCGCCGCCAAGGTGATCATCCCGCTGGTGGTGCTGGCCGGCCTCGGCCTGGTCGGGCTGGTCGCCACCGGCCTCCCGGACGGGGCGCGGGTGCTGTTCGGCCCGCACTACTGGGCCGTGCTGGTGCTGGCCGCGGTGTTCCTGTGGTGGCGCAGGAGCGTGGTCATGGTGCCCGAGGGCTGCAAGGCCCTGATCACCAAGTTCGGCAAGCTCGTGCAGATCGCCGAGCCGGGCCGGGTGACGCTGTTCAACCCGTGGAAGCGGGTCAGCTACATCGTCAACACCACCCGCGAGTACCCCTTCAACGCGCCCATCCGCGAGGCTCCCACCCAGCAGGGCGTCAAGGCCAGCGTCGATTTGTTCCTGCAGTTCCGGATCGAGGACCCGGCCGAGTTCATCTTCGTGCTCGGCTCGGTCAGCGGCTTCCAGGCCAAGCTGCAGAACGCCATCAGCGAGGTCACCCGCTCGCTGATCTACTCCCAGCGCGCCGAGGAGATCTACGACCTGGTCGGCGAGAGCACGATGGGCATGCTGGACAACCTCAACCAGCAGTTCCTGCCCGCCGTGCGGCTCACCGACGTCAACATCACGCACGCCGAGCCGTCCAGCCAGGAGTACCGGATGGACCTGGCCGCCCCCGAGATGATCAGGGTCGCCAAGGAGGCGTACACCTACGAGTACGAGCTCCAGCTCCGCAAGGAGCAGAACGAGGGCGACCTGATCAAGGAGCTGGCCGGCCTGCAGGAGCAGCTGTCGGCCATCCACGCCGAGATCGCCGGGTACCAGGCCCGGATGGACACCGCGCTGGAGCGCGCCTCGCACCAGGCGAAGGCCCAGGCGGGCCAGCGGCTGGTGGAGGCGGAGTCCACCGCCAAGGCCAACGCGGCGCTGCTGGAGGCCCAGGCGCTGGACATCCGCGCGCTGAGCGCCGCCGAGGCGCCGGAGATCCTCGACTACCGGTTCCAGCAGGACCTGCTCGACAAGCTGGAGTCCGTCGCCTCGCACCTGCCGCGCCTGGTGCAGGTCGGCGAGGACGTCGATCTCGACCTGCTCGCGCTGGCCAGGCAGCTGGTCGGCAGCCGCGAGGCGCAGCTGTTCTCCGAGGCGGACATGGCCGCGATCAGGGCGCGGATGGCCGAGATCGGCGGCCGCGTCGAGGAGCGCGGGGCGGAGATCGCCGCCCTGCTCAACCCGCCCGCCGACGTCGCCGCGCCCGTACGAGATGAGGACTGACGTGCACCGGAACGGACCACGAGGCGAACGAGGAGCGGTGAGGACCCAGTGAGCAACGGAGAATTCTCCAAGATCAAGGAATCCCTGGCCTCCTGGTCGGAGATCCGCCAGCTGCTGCGCGGCGGCGAGTCGGGCCAGCTGGTCCCGGTGGTGATCCCCAAGGACCGGCGCGGTTTCGCCTGGGTGACGCTGCTGTTCTTCGCCCTCTACCTGGCGGGTACGGCCGCGCTCGCCGACGGGGTGTTCTCCCTGCTGGCCGCGGTCGGCGCGGTGTTCTTCCTGGTGGTGGCGCTGATCTGGCTCTGGCGCCGGGCGATCATCGAGATCGAGGAGGGCACCACCGGCGTGCGCAGCCGGTGGGGCGCCATCGTCGGCACGCTGCCTCCCGGCCGTCACTACCTGTGGCTGCCGTGGGACCGGGTGGACGCGGTGGTGGACACCTCCACCGAGATCCCCTACTCCGCGCCGATCGTGGCCTGCCCGACCGCGGAGAACGTCCCGCTCAAGTCGATCGAGTTCTTCCTGAAGTTCCGCATCGTCGACCCGGTGGCCTTCGTCCGTACGATCGGCGCCGGCAACTTCGACCTGGTGCTCAGCAGCGCCGTACAGGACGCCATCCGCCAGCGCAGCCGCCTGGTGCGGACCGAGCGCGCCTACGACCTGCGCGGCTCCGACGTCGGCGACATGCAGGAACTCCTCACCCGCCAGCTCGGCCGGTACGGCGTGCGGATCACCGGCGCCAACATCCCCGACGTGCAGCTGCCCGACCAGTACCAGCAGCACCTGGCCACCCGGGAGAAGGTCGCCAAGGAGCTGTCGGCCTTCGAGCGCGAGTGGGAGCTCACCCGCAAGCGCAGGATCGACACCCTGCTGATGGAGATCGAACGCTCCAAGAAGACGCGGGACGCGCGTATCGTCGAGGTACGAGCCGCCGCCAACACAGCGCGTAAGGACGTCGCCCGCATGCTGGAGGAGCACGAGACCGAGGCGCAGCGGGTGCGCTGGGAGATCGAGGCCAAGGGCCGGGCCGAGCTCACCTCCGCCGAGAACGAGGCGAAGGGGCTGCGCAGGCTGGCCGACTCCTACCGCGACAACCGCGCCGTGCTCCAGTACGAGCTGGCCCGCCGCAGGCTCGACGTGGGCGCCAAACTCGCGGAGAGCGCACCTCGTCCCGTCGTCGTCCGCACCACCGGCGCCTCCGGCGACACCTCCGCGCTGTCCACCCTGCTTCTGGCCCAGCTCCTGCCCCAGTTGGGCGGCGGCAACGGCCAGGTCGCCCCGCCGAACCAAATCCCCTGAGAAAACCTGGAGTCAAGATGGTGTTCCGCAAGCTGATGGCCGCGTTCGGGGCGGGTGTCGAGGTCGACACGGTCCTGCAGAACTCGCACGTGCGGCCCGGCGAGGTCCTGCGCGGGCAGGTCAACTTCCGCGGCGGCGGCTCCGACTACAAGGTCGAGGGCATCTTCATCGACTTCACCGCCGTGGTCGAGGTCGAGAGCGGTGACAACGAGTACAAGTCGACCTACAGCTTCCTGCGCCAGCAGATCACCGGACCGTTCCACCTGGCCGCGGGCGCCCCGCAGTCGGCCCCCTTCCAGATCCAGGTCCCCTGGGAGACCCCGATCAGCGCCATCGGCGGCCACCCGCTGCGCGGCATGCAGCTCGGCGTCTCCACCGAGCTGGCCCTGGCCGGCGCGCTCGACAAGGGCGACCTCGACCCGCTGTTCGTCAACCCGCTGCCCGCCCAGGACCACCTGCTCGGCGCGCTGGACCGGATGGGCTTCCGCTTCAAGAAGGCCGACCTGGAGCGGGGCACCCTGCACGGCTCGCGGATGCCGTTCTTCCAGGAGATCGAGTACTACGCGGGCGGTGAGTACCACCGCCACTTCAACGAGCTTGAGCTGACCTTCATCGCCGGCCCCCAGGCGATGGACGTCATCCTGGAGGCCGACAAGCGCGGCGGCTTCCTGTCCTCCAGCCACGACACCTACAGCCGCTTCACCGTCCACTACAACGACCACCCGGGCCAGGTGGAGCAGTCGCTGCGCGCCGGCCTCCAGGCCATGGCCCAGAAGCGCGGCTGGTTCTGACCTCTCTCGCGTCACGGTCCCGGCCCGGCCACCACCACCCGGTGGCCGGGCCGCGGCCTGTCCGGCCGGCGGGAGACGGGAACCACCTCGCACCACGACTCGTACGCCGGCCTGGCAGCCCGCTTTCGATCCTCTGGGACAGACGGGCTCAAACCGCATCCAGCGGCGCGAGCGGCACCGCGGGGGCCGTTCGCGGCATGCCCTATCGCGGTCGCATCAGGTCGAGGTCCTCACCCCATGCGTCCAGCACCGCGCCGTGCCCGGCGCGGCGGGCCGCCGACTCGACCTGGGCGAAGAGGCGCCGCTGCAGGGGCACGTCGCCCGTTCCCAAGATGTGGTCCGCGGCGTCCAGCAGCATTTCGGTGTCCCAGCCGGGCAGCGGGTATCGGGCGAGCTCCCATTCCAGGTACCTGTTGTAGGGACATGGACGACGGTCGAGCGCGAAGAGCAGCTCCAGCAAGAATCGGATGCTGTCGGCGGCGTCGAGACGGGCGGCGAGCGCGTGTCCGTCACGGTCGTTCTTGACGGAGCGGTAGAGGGAGTTGGCATAGGCGTCGAGCCATTCAGCGGAGCCCCGGAACGCCTCATCGGCATCGAGCCGCGCCTTGGCTGCCAGGATCCGGGCGATGCCTCCGTCGAGCCGGTCGAGCACGACCCGGGCGCGGGCGAGGGCGTAGCGCTCGAAGCCTGGCATTCCGGCCGCGCGGAACTCGGCGAGGGAAATGATGACGAGGTCGAGCTCGGGGGTGCGGTGGCCGGTGAACCGGGTGAGGTCCGTTGTCGCGCTGTCGGCGAGAACCACGTACAGGTCGTGGTCGGAGTGGTCGGTGGTCATGTCGTCGTGGGCGTGGGAGCCCTTGAGGACGAGGCCGACGACGGCGGGGGCGGCGGCGGCAAGTTCGACGAACGCGTGGTAGGTGAGGGGCCGCTGAGCGGGCATCGCGTGATCTCCGGTGGGATGGTGGCGGGTATGCCTGCCGGGGCGGCCCCGTCTGCCGGGGTCGCCCACGCCGTCCGCGGCGGCACCTGGCCGCCGCCCGGAAGATCAACGCACGCGTGCACCCTATCGCCAGACCGTCCGAGAGGTACCGAAACCAGGGCGACCTCAAGCACGGCCCCGGTTTCGCAGGACGACGTGAAGACGCGCGGCGGAGGACTCAGAACGCGAAATCCTTCGTCATCCACCTGCGGAATCGCTGTTCCGAAGGCGAACAGGAGCTCGGCACGGGTCAGCGGGGCGAGACGTTCGGCATCAGTCGGCCCTCACCGCCGGGTTCCAGGTGCCGGGCGAGTCTGTCGTAGGGTTTCTGCCAGACTTCGGCCGGCGGCCGGGGTAGGGGCGAGGGGCTGCTGACGGGCACGGGTGACGGCGACGCGGTGGTGGACGCCGCGCGGGCGGGCGACGAACCCGCGTTCGCGGCGCTCGTCGAGCGTCACCGGGGTGAGCTGCGGGTGCACTGCTACCGGATGCTGGGCTCGTTCGACGAGGCGGAGGACCTGGTGCAGGAGACGTTCCTGCGCGCGTGGAAGAGCCTCGGCGGTTTCGAGGGGCGCTCGACGTTCCGGGCCTGGCTGTACCGGATCGCGACGAACGCGTGCCTCGACGTCCTCGACGGCCGGGCGCACCGGGTGCTCCCCCAGTACCTGTCCGGGCCGTCGGATCCGAGCGTCTCGCTGCCGCCCCGTACCGACATCGCGTGGATGCAGCCGTTCCCTGACCGGTTGTGGGAGCCGGTCGCGTCGAGCTGACCGAGGTGCCGCACGCGACGAGCATCCGGTTCCGCGTCGTCGGCTGAGCCGTTCCCGGTGGTGGCGGCGGGACACCCGGCCGCCACCGGGAACCTCACAGGTCCAGCTGGTACTGGAAGGTTTTGTGGGTGGGCCGGTAGCCGAGCGAGTCGTTGACGGCCCGCATGTGGGTGTTGCTGTCGGCCGTGTCCGCCAGCAGTCCGCCCAGTTCCGGATAGCGTTCACGGACCTGCCGGATCATCTCGGCCTTCATCCATCTGGCCAGGCCGCGTCCGCGGTGTGCTGGCAGGACTCCCGTACCGTAGTGCTGACCGTCCCCCTTGCCGTCGCCGGGGACGACCAACTCGGTGAACCCGGCGATCGAGCCGTCGGACTCGTCGATGGCGACGACCGTGTGGAGCGACTCGCCGCGGTCCTCGATGGCCTGGGCGGCCGCCCTGACCCGCTCGACGTCCCAGACCACGACACCGTAGTCGGCGTCGTCCATCGGCATGTCGTCCATGGCCCGGCGGGAGGCGGTGAAGGTGTCGGCCAGGTCGTACGGCACCGTCCCGTCCCAAGAACACAGCCGATACCCGGCGTGCGGCCGGTCGGCGACCGTGTCCACGCCTGCCTGGGCCGGCACCAGCCTGGTGTACGTCAGGGCGAGCACCTTCCTGAACCCCCTGGCCGCCAGGAACCGGTCACCCGGCGTACCGGCCCGAGCCTGGGCGAGCACACAGCGCCGCCCTTCCCGCTCGGCGCCCGCCACCGTCCGCGCCAGCAACTCGGAGCCGACGCCCTTGCGCCGCTCCGCGGGATGCACGTTCAGCTCCAGTTCGGCCAGGTGGTCCTGGCCCTCACGGGTGAACAGGCGCAGAAACGCCGATCCCACCGGGACTCCATCGCCGGCAGAGGCCAGCCACACCAGGCGACGGCTGGACGCCCCCGGACTGGGATCGGCCAGCGGATCAATGTGAATCGACAAGATATCTCCATCTCCGATGACTTCAAGGCGGCCGGGCCACCCGCAGATCCGTAGATTGCCCGCCACGGCGGGCAACCGGCTACCGCCTCTTACGACCGACGCCGCCTACCGGGGGCTCACCGAGGGGATTCACGTCCGGCCGCCACAGCGGGACCGAGACGACACCGGTCCTGATGAACCATATGCCGCGGGGAGAAACCTCTGCCGATTCGGGGGCAGCCGTCACCACCGGAACCTAGCCTTCCCGCTCCCCCACCGGCCACTGATTTTAGATCTTGAAAGGGCACGTCCGCGCGTGTGGCGTAGGGGCTTGGGCCGCGCCTGGTCGCTCACCGTTTAACATCGCAATCGCTCCGATCTCTGCTCCGCAGTTTCTATGTAGCCATAGATTTTTCCCGCACTCACCGCCTTGGAAATCCAGTCCAGGCTGAGCCCGGGTTGCCGCAGCAGAGCGTCGCCTTCCGGGCGGAGTGAGGCGGCCCATGAGTGAAAAGTTTTCGTGACGACGGAGCTGCCGCTATAGCAGTATGAGCAGAACATGGGATCCTTGCAGTCCCAGTACAAGGGCATTCCGTCCTCGGCCGAAGAGAAAAGTGCGAGCCCGTGAGTCAGTGCCCCGCCGGTCGATTCTCGCGCTTCCTTTCGACTGCCAGGCGGCGGGCCATTTCGCCGAGGGTGGTCGCGCGCATCGCGTTGGGCAGGCCATTCTCCTCGGACAGACCGCGGCGGACCGCGCAGTAGCCGCCTCCGGCCGCCTCGGGGATGAGCCACTGTCTGCCGTACCGGACGGTCAAGATGGCCATCTCTCCGGGGTCGGCACGCCGATCATCACCGCGCCAGCCGGAACCAGACGATCCGGCCCGCCGTACCCTCGTGCCAGCCCCACGACAGGGCCAGTTCGCGGATCAGCCAGAGACCGCGGCCTCCCTCGGCGTCCTCGTCCGATTCGATCGGCACCTTAGGGGCACAGGTGGCGGACCCGCTGTCGGCCACCGCTATCTGAATGGTCTCGCCGCAGTTCGCCACCACAACCGTCACCAGCCCACCGGCGCACCCCGACTTCGAATGTCTTACCGCGTTCGAGACCAGTTCGCTGACCAGGAGCTCCGCGTCGTACATATCCCGCTGACCTGAGTTCTTCAGCACGCCCCTGACATATCGCCGGGCCGTACCGACCGACTCGGCCACCCCGGGCAGTTCGACACTGCCCAGCAGACCGAGCATGGGAACCACTTCGGCACTCATTGGGTCATCACCATTCCTGCGAACTGCCAGTCGCTCAAAAACGCCTGTCACGATGCCTCCACCAACCGGGCGAAATGTCCATTCAATTCCTCGACATCTCCCAGACAAAGGCTTGGCACTACGATGAAGGTGGCCGCTAACCCGCTGGGCGCAGGACCCGCTCCCAGGAGGTGTGCGTGTCGCGCAGGGCGCGTTCGCGCCGGTCGGCTGTCACGCAGATGTTGTCGCCGGCGAAGGCCTCACGCCAGACGTAGCCCTGGATGCAACTGCGCGGCCCGTCCGGGCCGTTCGTCCAGCGTCCGGCTCCCATCATGTTGTCGGCGATCACCTGGTCGCGGATCTCCTGGGTGACGCAGACCTGGTCGGTGCTGTCGGCTCCCCGCCAGACATAGCCCGGTTTGCAGGCGTTGGGGCCCAGGACGAGCCTGGCCGGGTTGCTCCGCGAGGCGGCGGTGGCGTTGTCGGAGACCACCTGACGGCGCGTGCTGGCGGGCACGCACACTTTGTCAGACGGCGTGGCCAGTCGCCGCGTGTACGAGGGGGTGCACTTGCCGTTCTCCTCCCAGTTGGCGGCGTCGGCGGTGTCGGCCTGGGTCTGCTCGTAGACGGCCGGTGTCACGCACACCAGGTCGTCGTGCGTCGCCTTGCGGTGGACGTAGCCGTCCAGGCACTTCTGGGTGAGGTTGGTGCTGGCCGTGACGACCGCCTCGTCCTGCCCCACGGAGTCGATCGAGACGCTGACCCCGTTGGTGTTCAGCGAGGTCACGGGATTGCGCGTTATCCGGTCCTTCAGCAGGTACGACACGCCGTTCTTGACCTCGTGCAGGAGCACGATGTCGGCGGGGATGCCGGCGCTCTGGCCGGTCTTCTTGCGGAACTCCACCGTGTAGTAGTGGAACGGGTCGGCGACGTCGAACGGGACGCGTACCATCTGCGTGCCGATCTTGCTGGGCTGGTCCAGCGGTACGAGGCGCACGGTCCGGCTCGCCACGCCGTCCGCGCCGAGCGTGACGATCCGGTGCGGCTCCAGCCAGCCCATCTCGTCACGGGTGGGACCGTTGAGGCCGACCGCGCTGGTGCCGAACCTCTTCGTCTCGTACCTGTGGATGTGCATGGCGCTCATGATGTCCCACTGGTCGTCGTACTCGCCGATCTGGGACCAGTCGGCGTTGCGGTAGGTGGGGTCGTCGGAGAAGGAGTGGTCCCTGTCGTAGCCGTGCAGCACCTCGTGGGTGGCGAAGCCGAGGTTCCAGGCGAGCGGGTCCAGCAGCACCCGCTTTCCCCAGCTGCCGGAGTCCACCGGGGCGTTGATCATGACGGCGGTCCAGTGGTCGGACGGAACGGTGTATCCGGCGGCGGCGGCCGTCTGCACGCAGTCCTCGATTCTCTGCCACCGGCCCTTGGTCCTGGCCTGCTCCAGCGTGAAGGGCATCGTGTACCAGCCCTTCACCACCGATCCCGCCACGCTCGTCCGGCCGCCCGACTGGTCGGCCAGGTAGTCGGCGAACCCGCCGAGGCCCTTGCCCGCGTCGGTGAACAGCTCCCGGAAGAACTGCGGAGGTTTGGGCTCCTCCGGACGGTCGGCGAACTTGCACAGCAGCACCGACCAGGGCAGGTCGCCCTGTACCGGGTACGCCTGGGCCGGCAGGGCGGGCACGCAGATCAGAGCGAGCAGCGCGATCGCGGCGGCCAGGAACGATCTTCGTAAGCGCATGAATCCTCCTTGGACACGCCCGAAACCAGACCAAGGTCTCAACCGCCGCTTGTTGCTCACTTGTGCGTGAATGGAGACCTCGCCGACCGGCTCCCGGCTCGTGCCGTCACTCACGAAGTGACTGTCAGGCCACCAACCTGCGAAGACGTCCCCGGCCCCCCGTATCTCGGCTACCGCGTCTCCTTCTCATTGGTTCACAAGCCGCTTCCCAGCACCGTCCGGCACCGTGGGGCGAGCATGCGGCAGCGGGGTGCCGCTACCCGAGAAGGGGCGCGATGGGCGTACGACGGCCCGTGCGGCCCGGACTTCTCGACCCCGCTGCGCGCCAAGATCACCTCCGGCAAGGGGACGACGCGCTACCAGTGGATCGACGAGAACGGACAACCGCTGCTCGGGACCGGTGTGCAGACCGCGCAGATCGCGGAGAACGGCGGCACACAGTACGTCGACGGCCCGCGACTGCCGCGACAGCGCCCGGGCAGCGGGAAGGTGGCGCTCCTGTTCCCCGACCTGAGCTCCACCCCCCTCATGTCCGGCCTGACCGCCTGGTCCACGACCTGCCGGCCCCTCGCGACGCCGAATCTGACGCAGGTCGATTTCACCAGCGAGGATGAGAGCTGCGAGCTGCCCAGGCCCGCCATCTTCACGCTGAAGGGCTCGATCACCGCGCTGGGGCCGGGTCCCATCCGCTACGCGTACGCGCGCAAGAGCACCCAGACGAACAACGCCTGGGTTCGCGACCCGTGGACCTCACTGACGCTCACCTCGGCCGGCATCGTCGACGTGTCCAAGCAGTGGACGGTGCCCGCCGGCCGGCGCGGGGAGCAGGGGTACTGGCGCCTTGAGATCGACGAGCCGTACGCGAGCGTGTCCGGTCAGGCCCGCTACTGGTTCTACTGCCCCGACTAGTGGCGTGTCACCGAACCTTGCTGGGCTATTTGATCTCGGCGGGTGAGCAGGCCAGCCTGGTCCCGGAGTAGTTCTGGGAGGTGGGCGTGGC